>NZ_JAGGQS010000019.1:121547-222388 GCF_018613175.1 Bacillus sp. ISL-47
GAGCTCAGTTCCTCCCCGCGGCAGCTTGAGTGACTGGAGCGGAAATCAACGGGCAAGCTTTATAGTCCAAAACAATCTATACGAAAAGAGCGTAAAAATAAAAAGCCCTGCAGATTTCCTGCAGGGTCCTTCTATATCCTTTTCAGGATAGAAGGCAAAGGGAGAGGAGAAACCGGAGGAAGAACTTATGGGGAAACGTAAGTCTTCTCCGCGGTTGGCAACAACATCCTCGAATAGATGCTGTTAATTACATTATTTCCACAATCATCATGGATATACACTTAATCGGATAATTTTTTCCATTTAATATGCCGGAATGATTACGCTTTCAATTTACAGGTTGGCTACCACTTGTAAGTTATGGTAGGATAGGTAAGAAAAAATGTGTCAGATGATTGTTTCCCATTTGTAAACTATTCAGGCGGGAAATGAAAATTATGCAAGTTAGCGGTGATTTTATGCGAGTTGTATCAGGTACGAAAAAAGGAAAGATATTAAAAGCAGTCCCGGGGAGTTCAACCCGGCCAACAACGGATAAAGTCAAGGAAGCTATATTTAATATCATTGGCCCTTATTTCGATGGCGGGCTGGGTCTTGACTTATTTGCCGGAAGCGGCGGGCTTGGAATTGAAGCTCTAAGCAGAGGGGCGGAAAAAGTCATTTTTGTCGATCGTGACGGTAAGGCGATTCAAACCATTCATGAAAATATTCGCATATGCGGTCTTGAAGAACAGACGGAAGTATACCGTAACGATGCCGATCGTGCAATAAAGGCAATATTAAAAAGAGAATTAGCCTTTGATTACATATTTCTAGACCCTCCATATCGTAAGCAGCAGCTGCTCAAACTCCTTCAGATAATTGATGAGAAGGCATTGCTTACTGATAAAGGTACAATATTGTGTGAACATAGCTCAGATGTATCCTTGCCGGATTCAGTCGGCAGACTTGTTCAGCGCAAGCATGAAAATTACGGAATAATTTCTATATCCGTATACGGCAGTGCTGAAATCAACAAGCCAATTTAGCAGAGCCTAAAAAATTATATAAATACTTAAAAATATGAAGGGGGATATAAATGGGCGGCATAGCTGTTTGTCCAGGAAGCTTTGATCCAATAACATATGGGCACCTGGATATTATTAAAAGAGGGGCAAAGGTATTTGACCAGGTTTATGTGGTTGTCTTAAATAACTCTTCCAAAAATCCTTTATTTTCTGTTGAAGAAAGAATCAGTTTGATAGAAGAAGTAACGAAAGATATCCCGAATGTGAAGGTTGATTCTTTTCAGGGCCTTTTGATGGATTATGCAAGTTCTGTTAAGGCAAGTGCTGTTATACGCGGTTTGCGGGCCGTTTCTGATTTTGAATATGAAATGCAGATTACTTCCATGAACAGGGTATTAAATGATGAAGTAGAAACCTTTTTTATCATGACCAATAACCAGTATTCGTTTTTAAGTTCCAGCATTGTTAAAGAAGTAGCAAAATATAATGGGGATATTTCAGAGCTTGTTCCGGACACGGTGGAAAAAGCACTCAAGGTAAAATTCCAATAACTGAAAACGGGCGCCAATGGCTGCCCGTTTTTTAAATAAATGAAACTAATGATTGATTTTTGCACCATGTTAATTGAAGCGGATGCGAGCGCGTGGAGCAAATCAAAAGGCAGCCTAAAGATTACCGTAAATATTTTTTTACCGTCTATCAAGACGCCTGGACAGTACATAAGTGTAGAAGGCAAGTGCAAGTATTGTAATAAGGGGACCTGCTGCTGACAAACCATCAAGCATTTTCCCAAAAAATGAATATTCTCCGAAGAAGCCGACCGGAATGGCATTAGAAGGCTGTTCTGTGTTGTAAAAGCGTTCATAAATGGGGTTCCAGAGGATAAATGCAAAAAACGCAGCGGTAAACCCGTGAATGATTCTTGCAAAAAAGAAAGGCTTAAAATTAATATCAGTCTGAGCAAGTATGCTCGCGACTTGTGCTTGTACGCTGAATCCGCTGAAGGCTAGTATAAAGCTGGTGATAACCACATGGTGCATCAATGTGGCCTGCTGTACCTGGCTTGTCATTTGACTTCCAAGCGTAATTTCAAAGAGTCCGGAAATAAAAGGAATGCTTAATTCAACCGGCAGATGAAACAGCGCTAAGACGATCTCTATGCCTTTAGCAAGTATTGCTGTTATTCCAAGGTGAAATAGAAGTTTGTTAATAACAGAGAAAAGAATGATAAATCCGCCGATCATTAATAGTGTTTGGATAGATGACATGACGGCGTCTCCTAGAAGCTTCCCGATGGGCCGGTTATCATTAATCCTTGTACGGTGAAGAGCTGAAAGGGCAGCCCGTAAAGAGGGTCTTGCTTTCTTTTCTTCCCGGGAGTGTTTCATGGGATTTCTTCCGTAAAATCTCATCAATAAGCCAACTGTAATGTTGCCCAGATAATGCGCTAAAGCCAGAATCACTCCAAGCTTTGCATTATTAAAGAAACCGACAGAAACGGCTCCGAATATAAACAGGGGGTTAGAACAATTGGTGAAGGAAACAAGGCGTTCTGCTTCTGTTTTTGTCAGCTGGCCTTCCTGCCGAAGCCTTGCTGTGAGCTTTGCTCCTGCGGGGTATCCTGATGCCATTCCCATTGCCCAGACAAAACCTCCTACTCCGGGAACTTTAAATAAGGGCCTCATTAATGGCTCCAGCAGGACGCCGATAAATTTAACAACCCCGAAACCGATCAGCATCTCTGAAACGATAAAGAAAGGCAATAAAGATGGAAAAACGATTTCCCACCACATATTTAGTCCCCTGATTGAAGCATCAACCGATTCCTGGGGAAATGAAATTAATGAAATGGCCATCAAGGTTACAGAGAGTGCAAGAGTAACCGTTTTTAATTTGGAACGAAACACGGACAAGCCTCCCTCAAGTTGTACTGACTGTGCAACTATTTTAAACAATGGTAAAATAAAGTAGCATTTTAATATTTATTTTTGTACGCATTTTATCAGAAATCGTTTATACAGAAACAGAGAAAAGTGAACAGGGAATACAGGTATGGTCAATGCCGCCCAGCCTTGTCCCCATATAACTCAATATACTCATAGAACTTGAAATTAGACCATAGAATTAAGTACAGGCATGAGCAAAATTCTGAAGGTAAATCCTGAAGGCTTAGGCATTAAATTCTAGAGAAGTGTGCTATTAGAAGGATTGCTGCTAATTAATGAAGGAGTGAACATCTCAACGCTCCTTCTCTGCGGAACGCTTCCGAGTCAGGGAGAGTTTTATTAAATTTTGAAACAGATATCCTTATAAAGGATAGAATAATAATGGCCAAGATAGGTGAGGCCTTATGAGGTCCAGAGGAGGGATTCTTTTGCGTCGTCCGAAAATTGGTTTGGCACTTGGTTCGGGAGGGGCGCGGGGGTTTGCCCACTTAGGAGCCATCAAGGTCTTAAAGGAAGCAGGCATCCCAATCGATCTTATTGCGGGGAGCAGCATGGGAGCAATGGTCGGGTGCTTTTATGGAGCGGGGCTTGATGTAGAGCGTCTTTACAAACTTTCAAAGGCCTTTAAAAGGAAGTATTATCTAGATTTCACCGTACCCAAAATGGGTTTTATCGCAGGCAAGCGTGTAAAGGAACTCATTCGTATTTTTACCCACGGCAAAAATCTAGAAGAGCTTGATATTCCTGTCAATGTTGTAGCCACTGATCTGATGACAGGAGAAAAGGTTGTATTTAATAAGGGCCCAATAGCTGATGCAGTGAGGGCAAGCATTTCCATACCGGGAATTTTTGTGCCTGAAAAATTTAATGGACGTTTATTGGTTGATGGGGGAGTAGTTGATCGGGTTCCGGTTTCTGTTGTAAAAGAGATGGGTGCAGACATTATCATTGCCATCGATGTTTCTCACGTAAAAACGAATGCGGAAATCACCTCTATTTATGATGTAATCATGCAAAGCTTGGATATCATGCAAATGGAGCTCGTTACACATCGGGAAATTGCGTCCGACTTTATGATCAGGCCTAGAGTTGAAATGTATAGCTCCCGTGCGTTTACTAACATAGAAGATATTATTAAAATCGGTGAAGAGGAAGCAAAGAAACATATTGATAGTATACAGCAGTACATAACCCAATGGGAGGAGCATCCTGAATAATGAGAAACAAGTTTTATATCCGTTCCTTCTTGATTGTAGCAGTTATGATTTTGCTCAGTTCCTTTTATTATCTGCCCTATTATGTGTCAAAGCCCGGTATGGCAAAAGAATTGGAGCCAATTATCGAGGTTGAAAACGGCTACGAAGAAAAAGGCACTTTTATGCTGACAACAGTAAGAATGGGACGTGCCAACATTTATGCTTATGTGACTGCAAAATTAAGCAAGTATCAGGAACTTTATCCTGTAGAAGATATCCGGGGTGAAAATGAAACGGATGAAGAGTATAATGTCCGCCAGCTTCATTTAATGGCTTCATCTAAATTGGCAGCTATTGAAACTGCCTATAAAAAAGCGGGGATTCCAATCAAGTATGATTATAACGGCGTTTATGTTCTAAATGTCATGCCTGATATGCCTGCACATGGCAAGCTGCAGGCCGGAGACCGTATTTTCAAGGTGAATGGAAAAGAATTCGAATCCTCTGATGAGTTTATCGGCACTGTCTCTGAAAAACAGGAGGGTGACGAAATTACATTAACCTACGAACGCCAGGATCATACGAAAGAGACTACTATCACACTAAAAACCCTTCAGGAAACTGGAAAACCTGGAGTAGGCATCACTTTGGTAGATGACAAGGAAGTTGAGGTTGAACCCGCTGTTAATATTGAAAGCGACGAAATTGGAGGACCCTCTGCAGGCTTGATGTTTTCGCTCGAAATATACAATCAGCTAATTAAAGAAGACCTGACCGGAGGTTTTCAGATTGCCGGAACAGGAACAATAAATGCAGAGGGTACTGTTGGCCGAATCGGAGGCATTGAGCAGAAAATAGTTGCAGCGGACAAAGCTGGAGCAGAAATATTTTTTGCCCCTAACGAGAATGGTGCCAAAGACTCAAATTATAAAGCTGCTGCGGCAACCGCTAAGGATATTGGGACGGATATGAAAATTGTTCCGGTCGATACCTTTGATGATGCAGTAGAATATTTAAGAAATTTGAACTAATGAAGCTAGCGGCCAAAATGCCGCTGGCTTTTTTTAGGAATGGATTTAATGACTGCTTTGGTAAAGTCTGTATATTACAATATCAGATGGAATTTAATCAACTGAGGTGAATGCAGCGTGGGCACTCGACGCTGTTTTGCTGCTTTGCTGCTTTGCCCTGAATGGTTTATACATCAGTTTTTACTAAAGACTCTTTTCTAAAAGATTGTTGTTTTAAGTGGATTATGTAATTAAAGCATTGATAAATAAGGTTGGTTGATTGGAGCGCAAGGTGCGAGTCTCCAGCGCAGCAGGAGGATGGGACAGGAGAGACCCCACGGCGCTGTGAGCCGAGGAGGCTCGCCGCCCGCTCAGCGGTTCGCTGAGCAGCCTGAAGCGGAAATCAACCACTCCTCACTATTTGTTAAAAAACTAAATCATAATCGGAGGCTGTTTAAACTCCTGGTGTAAAAGGACTTGCTGCTGTCTGCCCTTAACACCCATTGCGTACACACGGGAGGCTTTAATGTCCAGGTGCAAAAGATTACGCACCTGGGAAGATACTCTTGAAATAAGAGGAATGGGCAAATCTGCTTTATGCTTGTTTAAATACTCCCTGCCATTTTTGGACATACCCAATAGCCGTAAATATGCTGCTTTAGCTGGTTCAGAAGGCATTTCCTCTTTAGCTGTATTGGTAAGGATGTGAACACAAGCTCTCTGGAGTCTTGTCCATGTATATCGCTTCGTTTTAATCTGTTCCATAAATTGCTGGAAGGTTTCTGCCTGTAAAGCAGCGGCCAGGAATCGATGTTCAAGGCCTTCCTCCATTTCATAGATTGTTTCCAATTGTTCAGGAAGGAGGTGAATTAACCGGTATTTAAGAAGCGGCCAGTAGTCTTCCCACTGATGAAAACCTCCGAATTTTTCTTTGTATTCAATCAGGCCGCTATAGGTAGTTTGCGGAACGTACTGCTGAATGGTTTCAATTTCTCCATTTTCAGAGAATAGGGACTTCCTGATGCTTGTAGCGCTTGCAATTGTATCCGATGAAAACTGTTCATCATGGTATTCTGCATTTTTTCTGGCAACGGTCAGTAGTTTCAAAGATACATTTTGATATCTTGCAGCTTTTAAGTACTGAAAGCCGAGAATATTATTTGGTTTTGAAAGGTCAACCATGTCACTTTCAGGCTGTATATCCAGAAAAGCCAAGGATGCTGCTTTTGGATAGCTGCAGCCTTCATGCAAATGGAATTTAACCCTGCTTTGATATGTGTTATTTTGTTTCTTTAGAAATGAAAAAGTTTGATGGAAGCTATCCATATTGCCTGATTCGCTCCCAAAGCATAAGCTGCTGCAGCCAGCAGCTTCAAGTATAGAAACTGCTCCGCTTGCAAAAATATCCGCCTGTTGGGAAGCAAATTGATAGGGCAGCTCAAAAACAATATCTGCTCCTGCTTTTAAAGCCATTTCAGTTCGCTGCCACTTTGAAACAAGTGCCGGTTCTCCGCGCTGCAGAAAATTTCCGCTCATGGCAGCAATGACGATTTCTGCACCGGAAGCCTGCTTTGCCTGCTCCATATGGTAGGCATGGCCATTGTGAAAAGGATTATACTCTACGATTACTCCAACTGCATCCATATTTGACATACTCCTCGAAAAGGTTTAAAAAGATATGTATTGGAAAAAGTAAAAAGAAAGCCAAAATAAATGAAACGAACAACAATTTGGATTTCTATAAAAAACTGTAAATCCAATTGAAGAAAATCCGCCTTCAATAGTGTGATAATAGCTACATTATAGTGTAAAGAAAAAATATTGACAAATAATTATAGGAAGGCTATAATTACCTTTGTTGCCTTGGGGTGATTCGTATGAAATGGACTTTAAGTCAGTTACAAAAATATCGAAGCAAGGATTTTCCCATTGATGAAACTGTCAATGTAGATGAGGTCATGAAATTGGATCCGGACATTCGCGGTGCGTCACCAATGCACGTGACAGGACGTGCGGATATCGATTCGGCCAAAGTGACTTTTCATTTAAATATAAAGGGTCATTTAATACTGCCTTGTTCTCGTACTTTAGTTGACGTAAATTATCCAATTAATGTTGAAACAACAGAAACTTTTCTCTTAAAAGGTTTGGACTATGAGACCGAAGAGGAAGTTCACCAGGTAAAAGGTGATGTGATTGATCTTAATCCGATTCTTCATGAGATCCTTTTACTCGAAGTCCCAATGCAAGTTTTCTGCGAAGACAGCAGTGAAGAAGGAGCTCCTCAATCCGGAAAGGACTGGGAGGTCATTCAGGAGCAAGATAAACAGGATAAAGTAGATCCTCGTCTTGCCGGACTTGCTCAATTTTTTGATCAAAATGATCCTTCTTCCGATTCATAACGGAAGAAAAACAAGAAGCATTTGAAGAAACCAGCTTGATCTGGCCTTCATAACTTTCTTAATGGGTGTGTTCAAATCCCTTTGGACATCCTCTAATACTCTTTAAGGAGGTGGGAAGAATGGCTGTACCTTTTAGAAGAACATCTAAAACTGCGAAGAGAAAACGTCGTACCCATTTTAAATTACAGGTTCCTGGTATGGTAGAATGCCCAAACTGTGGTGAAATGAAACTTGCTCACCGCGTTTGCAAAGCTTGCGGAACTTACAAAGGAAAAGAAGTAGTAAACGACTAATCCTTTAGATACAAAGCACAAGAACATTATGTTCTTGTGCTTTTGTCGTTTATGGGAAGAGATATACAAGTCTAAAAGTACAAGCTTCTGCAGATTTTTGCTAATATTAAAATAGCTTTAGTCAATGATTTTAAGCCATTATTTGATTTTTGCAATCTGTTAATTAGAGTGGCAGGCGCGCGGCCTCAGCGGGAGAAGCGGGTAGAAGGGAGACTCCGCTTTAGTGCTTGAGGAAGCTTCCGGACGGTCCGGTGAAATCAACAGCAAGTTTATAAGAAATTAGTAAAAAAGGAGGCAGCTATGAAGCCATACATAATTGAAGAACATGAAGGTGGACTTTTAGTATTTACGATAAACAGGCCGGAAAAAAGGAATGCGATTAATTATGAAGTGATGGACGGATTAGAAGAAGCATTGTCGAAAGCAGAAAACGAATCGGTTAAAGTGCTTGTTATTACTGGGGCAGGAGACCAGGCTTTTTGCTCAGGAGGGGATCTTTCCTCTTTCCATCACTTAAAAACAGAAATGGAAGCTTTCGTAATGCTTAGCAGAATGGCAGGGCTCTTGAAAAATCTGTTTTTCTTGCCGAAGCCCACTGTTGCCTTGCTAAATGGAACTGCTGTCGGAGGAGGCTGTGAACTGGCAGCTGCCTGCGATTTTCGAATTGCAAAAAGTGGCACCAGGGCAGGTTTTATTCAAGGAACATTGGCCATTACAACTGGCTGGGGGGGAGGTACAATGCTTATGGAAAAGCTGCTTCCTGCCAATGCCATGAAAATGCTTATGGAAGCTTGTCTATATCCAACCGAAGAATTAGTCGGACTTGGATTTGTGCATTCCGTCTATGAGGGGAAAGCACTGGAAGGCTGCAGAAGTTTTCTGCATAAAATGCTTTTGCTGGAATCTGATGTTCTCAAAGCTTATAAAGAACTTACTGTTAAAAAATGGAAAACAAATGAGGTAGACGAAAGAATAGAGCAGGAAGTGCGCCGCTGTGCCCTATTGTGGGAAGGTGAACCGCATCATAGGCAGGTTGACCGTTTTATGAATAAATAAAAATTTGGAAATCAAAGAAAATCCCTTAAAATAGCACTGACTGAATAAAGTTTCACTTTATAGAATGATATCAGTCTATCTTTTCTAGCAGAGGCATATGTATAAAGAAAAAACACTAGGAGGGATATTCTGATGTCTTCAACCCGTCAGGATGCTTGGTCTCAAGATGAAGATTTGCTGCTTGCTGAAGTAGTGCTCCGCCATATAAGAGAGGGGGGAACTCAGCTTCAAGCGTTTGAAGAGGTAGGCAAACAGTTAAGCCGAACAGCAGCTGCATGCGGCTTCCGCTGGAATTCCTATGTTAGAAAGCAATATAAATCAGGGATTGAATTAGCAAAAAAACAGAGGAAAGAGATGAAAAAAATTCCTCCGGCAGCAGAAAAGGAAAAAGAAGATTCCAATGAACCTGCAGCTAAGGCAAGTGACTATACCGGTTCAGAAACAATCGAAGACAAAAATATAATTGAGTTTGATGAATTAGTCGGTTTTATCAAAAAGTTATACGATAAAGCGCAAAAAACAGGAGAATTGGAAGAACACCCTTCAAAGGAACGAATTCAGGAATTGGAAAAACAAATGTATTACCTTGCTGCTGAAAATGAAAGATTAATTAAAGAGCTAAATACGATGGAACATGATTATAAGGCGTTGGTAGAGATCATGGAAAGTGCCCGTAAACTTGTGGGGCTGAAAGATGGAGACCGTCAGAAAAATCTTAAATTCACCGTAGATCCGAGCAGCCAGCTGGAAAAAGTTCAGAAATAAGGGAACGCTCTTTAATTGTGGTGCTGTATTGCCGAAATAGAATTGAATAACATAAAATAAAGCGGACAACAGATTTGTCCGCTTTGTCTCTTACTATTTTTAATAAGCGAGAGTAACCCGGGATTAGTGGGCCTGTTCCTTAACCCCTGCAGGGAACCATGCAAGCGGGTTCTCTCCAAGGTCGCGTTCCATATCATAATTGACTGCAGAAAAGCCCATCTTCTCCCAGAAAGGTTTTGATTTTACTCGCGGATTCGTTTTAATAGGAAGTCCAAATCCTTTTGCGAATTCCACAAGTGCTTTCCCATAGCCTTTATTTTGATAGTCAGGCAGAACTTCGAGCTTCCAGAGCTCCAAATAATTCTGAGCTGGCTCGAAATAACGGTCGAACCTTGCCTCAATTTGGTAAAGGCTCATGCGTGCTACGAGTTTATCGCCGAAATAGATGCCATAGAAAGGCGATTCGCTGTCATTTTCTATAATATTTGCTTCCAGGTCCTCAAGCATGGACAATTCCTGGAGCCCATACTCTTTAAATTTTTTGAACTCTTCCAAAGTTTTGTAGTTTACTTTTAATTTTTCCACTTTATAATTCATGTAATCTCCCCCTTAGCCAAGGATGTATATGGATTCTTTAAGATGTAACTGCTTAATTATTCGAAAGTTCTTTCTTTGCCTATTATTATATAACAAGTAAACAAAAAATTCTGCACTAAAGAAAAACTTAATATATTTTTAGTTTTTTTAAAAAAATTAGAAAGCGTTTTCAAAATTAGCAGGAAAAAGGCAGAAGTTTGTAGAAATATATATTATTGCAGGATTATTATGCTTAGAAAGGGGATCGATTGTGCGAAAAATTTTGATTGCAAACAGGGGAGAAATTGCTTTGCGCATTATAAAAACCTGCCGGGATATGGGCATTGAAACTGTTGCCGTATATTCCGATGCAGACAAAGACCTTCCTTTTGTTAAAGAAGCTACATATGCTTTCAATATAGGTGAACCGCCTGTTAATAAATCTTATTTAAAAACAGATACCATTCTGGAGATCGCCAAAAAGGAAAATGTAGATGGAATCCATCCGGGCTATGGCTTCTTATCGGAAAACGCCGGCTTTGCCAGAGCTGTAAAAGACGCTGGAATCGCTTTTATTGGGCCAGATCCTGAAACGATTGAGTTGATGGGTGATAAAATTGTTTCCCGGAAAACCATGACGGAAGCAGGGGTGCCGGTTGTTCCTGGTAGCGGCGAAGGAACATCTACTTTGGAGGAAGCAAGTAAGCTTGCGAATTCAATGGGCTATCCGGTTATGCTAAAGGCCAGCGGCGGTGGCGGAGGGATTGGCATGGTTCGCTGTGAAAATGAGCAAGCGCTCGCTAAGTCCTTTGATTCTACAAAAAACCGTGCCAAAGCATATTTTGGGTCTGATGAAGTATTTGTAGAAAAGTATATTCAAAATGCCAGACATGTAGAAATCCAGGTGTTCGGTGATCATCATGGAAATATCGTTCACTTATTTGAAAGGGATTGCTCGATTCAAAGGAGACACCAGAAAGTTGTTGAAGAATCACCATCTCCTTTCCTTTCAGAACAAACAAAGCAAAAGATGTGTGAAACGGCTTTGACTGCGGCAGCCGCTGTTCAATATAAAAACGCAGGAACGATTGAATTTATAGTGGATGAAGAAGAGAACTTTTATTTTCTTGAAATGAACACTAGACTCCAGGTTGAGCACCCGGTAACTGAACAAATTACAGGTATTGATCTGGTAAAATGGCAGCTGTTGGCGGCCAGCGGTGAAAAGTTGCCGCTCACACAAAATGAAATTAGCCAGGAGGGCCACTCAATCGAATTCAGATTATATGCAGAGGATCCTAAAACCTTCCTCCCTTCACCAGGTAAACTGTCCTTGTTTGAATGGGAGGCTTCACCTGGGGTACGGGTTGATTATGGGTATGTTTCTGATACAGCAGTCAGCCCATTTTATGACCCAATGATTGCAAAGTGCATTATTCAGGGAGAATCAAGAATAGAGGCAATTGAAAAAGCTGTTCAATTCTTTGATGAACTAAAATTAGAAGGCATTAAAACAAATGCACCTTTATTTAAAGAAATCTTAAGAGACGAAGATTTTCGCAAAGGGAATTATTCAACAGCATACTTAACGGAAAAGACGTTTGCCGTCAAATAGAAGGAGGAATTACAAATGAAAGAAATCGCTTCATCAATGGCAGGTACTGTATTAAATATTATGGTCGAGGCAGGCCAGGAGGTTTCTGCGGGCCAGGAAGTACTCATGCTGGAATCCATGAAAATGGAGATACCGGTTGAAAGTGAGGCAGCAGGAAAAGTAGCTGAAGTAAAAGTGAACGTTGGAGACTTTGTGAACGAAGGCGATGTCCTGATCGTTTTTGAATAAGTTGTTTTTTTAAGATTAATTGTTGATTTTGGCATCAATCTGGCTGGAGTGGAAAACGCGGCCTCTTCGGGATGCTCTCACTAAAGCTTATTCAATGTCCAGCTGGAGAAGTAAGTCAATTAGAGACCCTGCAGGCTTATTCTGCACCGGGAGCATCGGTCTGTATGCGTTTCACTGAACTTCTTGAGCAGGAATCAACAGGCAAAATTAAAAATGAAAATTAATTGTGATCCAATTAGGGAGAAAATCTACTTTTAGGAGGAAGAGAATGACCACTGCAAAGACATTAACTGAAACGCTGCAGGAAAGAAGCAGAGAAATAGAAGCCGGCGGACATCCAAAGTATCATGAAAAAAATGAAGCCCAAAATAAACTCTTTGTCAGAAGACGTCTTGAGCTGCTGTTTGACGATGGATTCTACGAGGAGGATGGCAAATTTGCAAACTGCGCAGAAAAGGATTTGCCGGCAGATGGCGTTGTCACTGCGATTGGGAAAATCAACGGGCAGACGGTCTGCGTCATGGCGAATGATTCAACTGTAAAGGCAGGGTCCTGGGGTGCCAGAACGGTTGAAAAAATCATTCGGATTCAGGAAACTGCTGAAAAATTAAAGGTGCCAATCCTTTACCTGGTTGACTCGGCCGGGGCAAGAATTACAGATCAGCTTGAAATGTTTCCGAATAGACGCGGAGCAGGCAGAATATTTTATAATCAAGTAAAGCTTTCCGGCATGGTGCCGCAAATTTGCCTGTTATTTGGCCCTTCTGCTGCAGGGGGAGCTTATATTCCTGCATTTTGTGACATTGTTATCATGGTAGACCAAAATGCTTCCATGTATTTGGGCTCACCAAGAATGGCTGAAAAGGTTATTGGCGAAAAGGTTACTCTTGAAGAAATGGGCGGAGCCCGCATGCATTGTTCAGTCAGCGGATGCGGAGATATGCTCGCCTACAGCGAGGAAGAGGCAATTGAATCTGCCAGAAGATATCTGGGGTATTTCCCGGCAAGCTTTAAAGAAAAGCAAGGAAATATTGAAGCTGTTAGGCCGAAGGCAGGCCGTGACCTTGAAGAAATCATCCCTAAGAACCAGAATGCCCCATTTGATATGTATGAATGTATTGATTCATTGATAGATGAAGGAAGCTTCTTTGAAATTAAAAAGCTTTTTGCAGCGGAGCTAATTACCGGACTTGCCCGCATCGGCGGAAGGACAGTGGGGATCATTGCCAACCAGCCGAAGGTGAAAGGTGGAGTATTGTTTGGGGACTCTGCTGATAAAGGGGCGAAATTTATTCAGCTTTGCGATGCATTCCATATTCCATTATTGTTCCTGGCAGACGTACCTGGATTTATGATTGGAACTAAGGTAGAAAGAGCAGGGATAATCCGTCACGGCGCAAAGCTGATTGCAGCTATGAGCTCGGCAACTGTTCCTAAAATCTCAGTTGTCGTTAGAAAAGCTTATGGTGCAGGACTATATGCGATGGCGGGTCCAGCATTCGAACCAGACTGCTGCATTGCACTTCCTACTGCGCAAATTGCTGTTATGGGACCTGAAGCGGCTGTAAATGCGGTTTATTCTAATAAAATTAATGCTATCGAAGATCCAAAAGAAAAAATTAAATACGTACAGGAAAAGCAGCAGGAATATAAAGAAGCAATTGATATTTATAAGCTTGCCTCAGAATTAATCGTAGACGATATTGTTTCCCCATCAGATTTAAGAAATGTATTGATTAACCGTTTTGATCTGTATGAAACGAAAGAATTAACATTTAGCGTACGCAAGCACCCTGTGTACCCGGTTTAATATATGCAAATGAAAAATCCCTTTTTCGGAATTTCGAAAAAGGGATTTTTTTAAAGGATTTCTTTAAAGCAAAATGGAATTAGAAATAAATATATTATTTAAAAAATGAGTAAACATTCCAAATTACCCATGTTTTATTTAATTTTTGATAAAATAGGACCAATGACAAAATTGATAACGGGAGTAAGCTATGAGGATTGCTATTATCGGCGGAGGGGCCATAGGCCTTTTATTTGCACATTATTTGAATGAACACCATAACGTGCATGTGTATGTTAGAAATAAAATACAGGCAGATAGGCTGCGTTCACAGGGTCTTATATGTGAAAGGGATGGGAAACGCTTTAACCATACTATCCAGGCAAGCCTTTTTACAGAATGGAAGGGCGAAGAGGATTTAACAATCGTTGCTGTGAAACAGTACAGTGTTCCGGAGGTTGTATGCAGCATGAAGAAAATGAGCCAAGGCCGTCACTTATCATATCTGTTTCTTCAAAATGGCATGGGGCATTTAAAGTGGATTCAAAATCTCCAAGCTGATCATCTCTTTGTAGGAAGTGTTGAGCATGGTGCTTTAAAAGATGAAACAGGTACTGTTTTGCATACTGGGATAGGGGTAACAAAGCTGGCTGCTATAAAAGGCGATTTAACATTTTTAAAGGGGATTTCCGAATCGGCATCAAACCATTTTCCTTTTGTTTTTAACCAGGATTACATAGGGGTGCTGATTGAAAAGCTTATTGTTAACTCTGTCATTAATCCATTGACTGCCTTGTTGAGTGTCAGAAATGGAGAACTTTTGGAAAACCCATATTATTACCGGTTGTTTTTAAAGCTGTTTGACGAAGTAAGTACGGTATTGGATGTATCCGATAAAGTGGGGGCTTTAAACCATGTGAAAAAAGTTTGCAGAGATACAGCGAAAAACCGATCCTCCATGCTGAAGGATATCGAAGAAGGCAGGCAAACAGAAATAGATGCCATCCTGGGTTATATTCTTGAGGAAGCAGAAAGAAAGAAAATGGAGGCTCCATTTTCTGAAAGCCTTTATTGCCTTGTTAAAGGGAAGGAGTAAAAAGGGGGAAATGAATTGAATACAGTGTTTTCGGCTTTCATCGCCACATTGGTTACAATTCCGTTGCTGGGATATATTGCTGTGTTTATTATCAGTAAACAAATAACAAAAAACCACCGAAGATCAGTACATATTGCTTTGGATGTCAGCACTTTTTTATTTATTTTGTCTGTCCATTTTCTAATTATTGTTATTTGGGATAAATCATATTTATGGATGATTCTTTTATCTTTGCTAGTTACAGCTGTAATTTTTGTTATTATTCAATGGAGGGTTAAACAGGAAATAAGCTTGCGTATTATGTTTAAAGGATTTTGGCGATTCAATTTCCTCTTATACTTTTCCGCGTATATTGTCCTCATTATAATAGGGCTGGTCCAAAGGGTCACTGCTGTTGTTATTATACCTTAAGAGCATTTCTGCATAAAAATCTAAATATCTAGAAATGAAACATTTAGATAAGCAAAGTTTTTTTCTTTTCAATTCAGACAATGATATACTCAGAAGATAAAATAAAGTGCATGTTCAAAAAGGAGGACAAAAGGAGCCGGGGAGGTCAAGGAAGTGCATCTTTGAGCGGTGATATGAAAGCTCGAAACTTCGATAGCATAATCCCTGCTTAAAGCACCTTGCTTTTTCGAAGGTATGTTTTGGTACGTGAGCATTTTCTATTCCATGTAGCGGAGAGCAAGCGGACGCAGGCTGAAAAAGATTTCTGCGTCAGCCCGAAATCTGCTTTTTGGGGCGAACGACAAATCATGTCCATATAGTTCCTTAACCTGTGAAGGTAGAATCAGAACATTCTTGTGTAACTCAATTCTGCTGTTTACAGGATTTTTGAACATGCTTTGAAAAATGGAACCAGAAAGGAAGTTCATTAATGGAGATTCTTAATCTCTCATTGCCGGCCACCAACCGGTTTGCAACAGATTATACCGCACAAACAGAAGAACTCATGCAGTTTTTTCATTATCGCTTTAATTCCTCTTCAGATTATAAAGCACGGTTAGGGGAATTAAAGGATCGGTCTTTTATGAGAAATGAACTTTCTGAGTATATCGGAAAGTTTATGGATCGCTTTCCAGCCTCTGCAGCAGTGCACGAATCCCTGGCGAAGCTGAAGCAAGAAAATAGTGCTGTTATTATTGGAGGGCAGCAGGCCGGGATTTTGACTGGCCCGCTTTATACCATACATAAAATTATCTCGATTATTTCCCTTGCCGAACAAAAAGAAAAAGAGCTGGGTGTTCCTGTCGTTCCCGTTTTTTGGATCGCTGGGGAGGACCACGACTATCAGGAAGTCAACCATGTGTATGTAGAAAAAACGAATAAAATGGAAAAAGTGATTTATCCTGAAAAGGTATTTGAAAAAAGTATGGTTTCCAATATTTGCTTGGATCGTAATAAGTGCAAGTCATGGGTGGAGGCTATTATTGAGTCATTTGGCGAAACACAATATACAAAAAGCCTCCTTAAAACACTGCGTGACACCATAAACCAATCTGAAAGTTTTGTTGATTTTTTTGCGGGAATTATTATGCATCTGTTTAAGGATACAGGATTGCTGCTGGTCGACTCAGGTGATAGGGATTTGCGTATGCTTGAAAGAGACATACTTACAAAACAGATTGAAAGCTTTGGGGAAATAACCAAAAGGGTGAAAGATCAGCAAGATCAGCTGAAACGCTCTGGTTTTCCTAATACAATTGAAATTGGCGAAAATGCTGCAAACCTATTTTATTACGATGAAAAGCATAAGGAAAGAATACTCCTTGAATATAATCAGGAGAAAAAGGTGTTTTACGGGAAAGAATGTTTCCACGAGTTTACGATGGATCAGCTGATGGAAATTGCTGAAAAATATCCTGAAAGGCTAAGCAATAATGTTGTGACAAGGCCGATCACACAGGAGTGGCTGTTTCCAACATTGGCATTTATAGCAGGGCCGGGTGAAATTGCTTATTGGGCTGAGCTGAAGAAGGCATTTGAGTGTTTTGGAATGAAAATGCCACCAATTATGCCCCGGCTGAATATGACCATTCTAGAACGATCAGTAGAAAGTGATATGAAGGAATTGAACCTGGATTTGCAGGAAGTGCTTACCTCAGGGACAGAAGCAAAGAAAAAAGATTACCTTGAGCTAATCAAAAATGAAAGCATTGAAGAGCAGTTCAGGTTAACAAAAGAGCAGTTAAAGCAAAACTATATATTAATAGAAGAATTAACCGGGAAAGAAGCCAATGCTCTGCTTCCGATGTTAAAGAAAAACGAGGAATTGCTCCTCAAGCAAATGGATTTCATGGAATCTAAAATTCAACAAACAATCCAGAAAAAGCATGATGTCATCATTAGTAAATATGAAAAAGTGGAAAATGCTTTAAGGCCGGGAGGGTCTCCGCAAGAGAGAGTTTGGAACGGGCTGTATTACATTAATAAATATGGTACGAGTTTTGTGAACGATCTGCTCGAATGTCCCTTTATATTTGATGGGACACACAAAGTCATAAAAATTTAATATTCGCCATTATTTTTCGGCCTTATCCATTTGGATAAGGCCTTTTTTTTTACTCTTTTACACAAAGGATTGAAGTGTTAAATATTGATATGCCAGCATGTGTGCGGGCAAGCATGTGAATGTGAAAAAACCGTAATGGCTTTAAAGAAATTGTAATAAAAAGACGAACGGAAATTCCGGGAAAAACTCCAGAGAGGCAGGATTTTAAATGGAGTGGTAGAATAATTAAAAACATGTGGAGGAAAGTGGGGGAATGTGGTACATTTGTGTTAGAAAGTGGGTGCAGTGGGTATGTTCATGGGTGAGTTCCATCATAACGTTGATATTAAAGGCCGTCTCATCGTGCCTGCTAAGTTCCGGGACAACTTGGGCGAAACCTTCGTTTTAACCCGCGGACTCGATCAATGCTTGTTTGGCTACCCAATGAACGAATGGAGGCTGCTTGAAGACAAATTAAAAGGCTTGCCTCTAACAAAAAAAGATGCCCGCGCTTTTACCCGTTTTTTCTTTTCAGGTGCCACTGAATGTGAAATAGACAAGCAAGGAAGAATAAATATTGCTTCCCCGCTTCTGCAATATGCAAAGTTGGAAAAAGAATGTGTAGTACTGGGCGTTTCCAATCGAATTGAAATATGGAGCAAGAATCTTTGGGAAGACTATTTTGCAGAGTCAGAGGAATCTTTTGCTGATATTGCAGAAAATATGATTGGGTTTGATATATAATGGGAATGTTTTATTAATATAATTTCCCGCAGATGTAATTTTCTTAACAAAGATGACTGTCTAGCTCCGGATGCTGTTAAAGCATCTAGCGCTTTTCGGATTGGAAAGGTGGATACATACAACTATGTTTGATCACACAACAGTACTATTAAAGGAAACAGTAGATGGCTTGAATATTCATCCTGATGGAGTTTATGTGGATTGTACCCTGGGCGGTGCAGGACATAGTGAGCTGATTCTCTCGCAGCTTTCTGATAATGGAAAGCTATACGCGTTTGATCAGGATGATACGGCGATTGCCCATGCAAAAGAAAAACTGGCTAAATTTGGCGACAGAATCACTATTATTAAAAGTAACTTCAAGTATCTTCAGGAAGAACTTGAAAAGCTGGGAGTTCATAAGGTGGATGGCGTTCTATATGATCTCGGCGTTTCCTCTCCGCAATTGGACACACCAGAACGGGGTTTCAGCTACCATAATGATGCCCCGCTGGATATGAGGATGGATACGGAAGCAGAGCTGTCAGCATTTGATGTTGTAAACAGCTGGGACTATGCAGAGCTTGTAAAGATTTTCTTCAGATACGGAGAGGAAAAATTCTCCAAACAAATCGCTAGAAAAATTGAAGCTTCCAGAGCAGAAGCTCCAATAGAGACAACCGGCCAGCTGGTAGAAATTATTAAGGATGCCATACCTGCTCCTGCTAGGAGAAAAGGCGGACACCCTGCAAAGAGAGTGTTTCAGGCAATCAGGATTGCTGTTAATGATGAGCTTGGCGTATTTGAAAATTCATTGCAGCAGGCAATCGACATCCTGAACCCCCAGGGAAGAATTAGTGTCATCACTTTCCATTCCCTTGAGGATAGGATCTGCAAGGCTACATTTAAAAAAGCTAGTGAAACACCGAATTTGCCTCCGGGACTGCCGATTATTCCTGACGAGTATAAACCCATCTTAAAGCTTATTACAAGAAAGCCCATCCTGCCTTCTGAAGAGGAGCTGGAAGACAATAACCGCGCGAGGTCTGCAAAGCTGCGTATAGCGGAAAAACTTTGAGCAATCATGGAATTAGAGAATAGATAAAATATATAAACAGGAGGGAAATTATGAGCAATTTAGCACGAAAAATTCAGGAAGAACAGCTTTATCAGCAGCAAACCCAGCCTCTCGAAATCCCCCAAAAGGTAAAGTCCAGAAAGTCATGGCTTTCTCCTGGAGAAAAAATCCTTGGGCTTGCTTTTACGGGAATCGTATGTTTCGGAGCCGTCCAAATGGTATCAAACCAGGCTGCCATTTACGAAGTAAACAAAGAAATACAAATAACAGAACGGGCTATTCAGGAACAGGCTAAGGTAAACGGGGATCTTGAAATGCAGGTCAGCGAGCTGAGTACATATGAGCGCATCAAGGCAAAAGCGGAAAAAATGGGATTAAAATTCAGCGGAAATAATGTCAAGGTTGTGGAAGATTAATGAAAAAACAGCCAAATATAAATTTTGGAGCAGCGATATTATTCCTAATATTCAGCCTGCTCTTTTTTGTATTGCTTTTTCGTTTTATCTCTATTCAGATTACCGGAGAAGCAGACGGGCAAGTTCTTGCTGCAAAGGCTCAGCAAAAGTATGAACGGGAAAAAACGATTGAGGCCAGAAGGGGCACCATTTATGACCGCAATGGCGAAGTGATTGCAGAAGATACCGTGTCCTATAAGCTTGTGGCGATTTTAGATAAAAGCATGAAACCTGGTTATGTAAAGGACCCTGACAAAACAGCAAAGAAACTATCTAAGGCAATAGACCTGGAAGAGTCTGAGATTTATAAAATATTGACAAAAAAAACAAAAGACGGAGAAACACCATTCCAAGTTGAATTTGGAAAAGCCGGACGCGATCTTCCGTTAAAAACAAAACGTGAAATAGAAGAAATGAAACTTCCCGGCATTACATTTATTACAGACTCCAAGCGGTTTTATCCAAATGGCGTCTTTGCTTCACACCTTATTGGGTATGTTGAAAAAAAGAAAACAGAAACGAATAGGACTGATACTGTCGGAATGCTTGGGTTAGAGCAGAGCTTAAATGAAATTCTGACAGGCAAGGATGGAAAATTCAGTTATGAAAGTGACATTTGGGGCTATCTGCTGCCAAATGGCGATGAGATGATCAAGCCTGCCCAAAATGGAAAAGACGTATATCTGACTATAGATAAAAAAATCCAGACCTTCCTTGAAGATTCCATGAATAAAGTGGATGAAAAGTATAAACCGAAGAAGATGGTAGCTGTTGTTGCGGATGCGAAAACTGGTGACATACTTGCTATGGGGCAAAGGCCATCCTTTCACCCAAAAACAAAGGAAGGAATAGAAGATACCTGGCATAATGAGGTTATCGAAAATTCCTATGAGCCAGGTTCAACCATGAAAATTTTTACTTTGGCAGCCGCGATTGAAGAAGGTGTGTTTGATCCTAATGAATGGTTTAAGTCTGGCAGCTATAAAGTAACCGAAAATTCAAAGGCTGTAAGAGACCATAACCAAGGCCGCGGATGGGGATCCATCACTTATCTTGAGGGAGTTCAGCGTTCTTCCAATGTGGCTTTTGCAAAAATAGTAAAAGAAAAACTGGGATATGAAACGTATAGAGAATATGTAACAAAGTTCGGTTTTGATGATCCAACCGGAATTGACCTGCCTAATGAAACAGGAGGCAATATCGTATACGAATGGCCTCTGGAAAAAGTCACAACTGGATTTGGACAAGGATCTGCCATTACACCTATTCAGCAAATCCAGGCGGCTACAGCCGTTGCGAATAATGGAAATATGATGCAGCCGCATGTAATCAGCAAAATTGTTGACAGCGATAAAAAAGAAGTCGTGAAAGAAACAAAACCAGAGGTTAAAGCTAATCCGATATCAGCGGAGACGGCTAAAAAAACAAGAGATATTTTGGAGACAGTTGTTTCTTCTGAAAATGGTACAGGCTACAAACGCTATAATATTGAAGGGTACGAGGTTGCCGGGAAAACGGGGACTGCACAAATCCCTGATCCTAATGGAGGCGGATATTTAACCGGGCATGAAAATTTCATCTTCTCCTTTTTAGGCATGGCTCCAAAGGATGACCCTGAATTGATTATCTATGTGGCTGTGCAGCAGCCTGATATAGATCTCAGCACAAATGGTGCCGAACCGGTTTCCGAGATTTTCACTCCTGTAATGAAAAGCAGTTTACAGTATTTGAATATCGAGCCTTCCAAAAAACTTAAGATAAAGTCTGAACAAACACCAGAAGTGGAAGGGCTGAGGGTTGAAGAGGCAAAAGCGAAGCTGGAAAAGTTCGGCTTTGAGGCGATTGTGTTGGGAAAAGGGAATAAAGTAGAAAGACAAGTTCCCGGTAATATGTATAATTTGCTTGAAGGAGAAAGGGTTATCCTTAAGACAGATGGCGAGTTAACAGTGCCTGACATGAACGGCTGGTCGCTAAGGGATGTTATGAAAGTGGCAAAGCTAGCCAACTTAAACCTAAATACGGTGGGGAATGGATATGTGGTTAAACAAAATCTGAAGGCCGGGGCTGCTTTAAGTGAAGGGGATTATTTAATCGTTGAGCTGGAGCCTCCTGCACAAAAATATAATGAAGTGCAAACAGAAGAAGATCAGGAAGAAATGGAAGAAGTACTTGATTAAATGGAACGCACTGTCAGATAGGCAGTGCGTTCTATTCATATGGGTACAAGCATATATTTGAACGAGCCATAATCTAAGGAGGTTCGTTCGTACATGCGTGTTTCAAATGTAACCGTTCGGAAACGGTTGACTGTAGCTTTGTTCGTTGGTATTCTAGTCTTTTTTATTATCGATTTGCGTCTTGGGTATGTTCAGTTTTTTCTTGGCAATATGCTTACTGATGGCGCAAAGGAACTCTGGAGCAGGGATATTCCTTTTGAACCGGAGCGAGGAGAAATTGTAGATCGAAACGGAATTCCGCTTGCCACTAATGTCAGTGCGCCAACAGTCTATGTTGTCCCAAGGCAAATTAAGGATCCTGCAGATGCTTCGGAAAAATTGGCTGCTGTCTTGAATATGTCGAAGGAAAAAGCTTATCAGCTCATCACCAAAAGAGCATCCAGCGTAAAAATTCCTGAAGGACGAAAAATCTCCCATGAAAAAGCAAAGGAGATTCGCTCTTTAGAAATAGAAGGCGTCTATATTGGCGAAGACTCAAAGCGCCATTATCCATTTGGGAACTATCTTTCCCACGTCCTCGGTTTTGCCGGTATTGACAATCAGGGTTTAATGGGCCTTGAGTTATACTATGATGAAGAACTTAAAGGAAAAGAAGGTTCAGTGAAATTTTATGCGAATGCCAAGGGCGAGCGCATGAACGATATGGCGGACGACTACAAGCCTCCTGTGGACGGAATGGATCTTAAACTGACGATCGATTCAAAGATCCAAACGATAGTTGAAAGGGAGCTTGATATAGCCCAGGCTGAATATAATCCTGATGGCATTATTGCTATCGCTATGAATCCGAACAACGGGGAAATCCTGGCCATGTCGAGCCGGCCTGATTTTGACCCTGCTAACTTTAGAAACGTGCCCCCGGAAATTTACAACCGGAACCTCCCAATCTGGAGTACCTATGAGCCGGGTTCCACGTTTAAGATTATTACTCTGGCAGCTGCTTTGGAAGAGGGCAAGGTAGACTTGGAGAAAGATCACTTCCATGATCCGGGGTTTGTTGAGGTTGGGGGTGCAAGGCTAAGATGCTGGAAGAAAGGCGGCCATGGCAGTCAGACATACCTGGAAGTTGTCCAGAACTCCTGCAACCCTGGTTTCGTAGAACTTGGAGAGCGATTAGGAAAGGAGAAGTTATTTAAATATATTCGTGATTTTGGTTTCGGGGAAAAAACAGGCATAGATCTTCAGGGTGAAGGCAAGGGGATTTTGTTTAACCTTGATCGTGTAGGCCCGGTTGAGCAGGCAACCACTGCATTTGGACAGGGTGTTTCCGTTACTCCCATCCAGCAAGCTGCTGCGATCTCGGCGGCAGTTAACGGCGGGACCTTATATACGCCATATATAGCAAAAGAATTAATTAATCCGGCTAACGGTGAAATTTTGATGAAAAAATCACCTGAGGCTAAGAGAAAAGTAATCTCAAAAGAAACATCCGATGAAATTCGGCTTGCACTGGAATCCGTTGTTGCCAAGGGCTCTGGTAAAAAAGCATTTGTTGACGGCTACCGTGTTGGCGGCAAAACAGGAACGGCGCAAAAGGCTCAAAATGGCCGTTACCTTGAAAATAACCATATTGTATCTTTTATCGGCTTTGCTCCAGCAGATGATCCGCAGCTTGTAGTCTATGTTGCAGTAGACAATCCAAAAGGAACCGTTCAGTTTGGGGGAGTTGTTGCCGCACCAATTGTTGGGGAGATTATGGGAGACAGTTTGAGGGCTATGGGTGTAAAACCCAGAAAAAACCAAATTGAAAAAGAGCTAACCTGGATGGACTCTCCAATGATTGAAGTTCCTGACATGGTCGGCATGACGAAGAAAGATTTGGGAGAACTATACCTTAACTTAAAAATAGATGCGAGCGGCACAGGCAATACAGTGGTTAAGCAAACGCCCCAACCGGGTATAAAGCTTAAGGAAGGCTCAACCATCCGTCTGTACTTTGATGACAAAGAATAACTGCCAGAGGGCGGCACGATAAGCGCCGCCTGAATTTTTATTTTTGGAGAAAAAAGTAATTAACATCACATTGCGAAAAGGTATATGATTAAATGGCTAAAAAGCTAATTATCATGTACAATATATATCGCCATGATTTTGGAATCGTAACTGATTGGTTCTAATTTTAAAGCTGGGGATTAAAAAGAGTTTTAATCTGCAAGGAACCAGAATGCTAAATAAAGAGGAAAACAAAGGGCGCTGCTTTAGAATGAGAGGAATGAATGACATGAAATTACATACGCTGCTGCAATATCTGCAGCCATATATGTCTTACAAGGGGGATAATCCGGAAATCACATCAATTGTCAACGATAACCGGCAAGTAACAGATGGAAGCTTATTTGTTTGTATAGAAGGCTATACGGTTGACGGGCATGACTTTGCTGCTTCAGCTGCAGAAAAAGGAGCTGCTGCTGTTGTTGCCGAGAAGGAATTGGATTTGGATATACCAGTGATTTTGGTAAAGAACACGAGAAGGGCCATGGCTGTGCTGGCTGATGCTTTTTATGGGCAGCCAAGCCATAAGCTTCACCTGATTGGAATAACCGGTACTAACGGAAAAACGACAACAAGTCACCTGGTTGAAAAAATCCTTGCTGATGCGGGCCGGAAAACCGGTTTAATTGGAACAATGTATACAAAAATCGGGGAACAAACTTTTGAAGTGAAAAATACGACACCCGAAAGCCTTACCCTCCAAAGCACATTTGAAAAAATGGCAGTTTCTGGCGTGGACTCCGCTGTTATGGAAGTTTCATCCCATGCGCTGGATGAGGGGCGTGTCCATGGCTGTGATTTTGATGTAGCTGTGTTTACTAACTTGACTCAGGATCACCTTGATTATCATAAAACAATGGATGAATACCGCAGGGCGAAGGGGCTGCTTTTTGCGCAGCTGGGAAGTGCCTTTAACCATGAAAGGCCCAAGTATGCGATATTAAACGCGGATGACCCGGCTTCTGCCGAGTATGAAAAGTCCACTGCAGCACATATACTGACATACGGAATTGATCATGAAGCAGACCTTCGTGCAGTCAATATTGAAATGACTTCAGCTGGTACAGCCTTTGATTTATCCAGCCCGTTCGGGAGGCACAAAGTATCACTTAAAATGATAGGGAAATTTAGCGTATACAATGTACTTGCCAGTATAGGAGCAGGAGTTGCCTCAGGAATACCGATCACGGAAATCATTGAATCTGTCGAGGAAGTAAAAGGTGTTTCCGGCAGGTTTGAAACGGTAGATGCAGGGCAAGATTTCTCTGTAATAGTCGACTATTCACATACTCCTGACAGCCTTAAGAATGCTTTGGAAACTGTAAAGCAATTCGCCCAGAAAAGGATATTTGCAGTTGTCGGCTGCGGTGGGGACAGAGACCGCTCCAAAAGGCCGCTTATGGCGGAAATTGCATGTCAATACAGTACCGACCCAATATTTACTTCAGATAACCCGCGCAGCGAAGATCCTCTCCAGATTTTAAGGGATATGGAAGAGGGAGCAAAAGGCGAAAAATATAAGACGATTGTCGACCGGAAAGAGGCCATTCACTATGCGGTAAGAAATGCTTGTGAGGGCGATGTGATATTGATAGCCGGCAAAGGACATGAAACCTATCAGATTATCGGGAATCAGGTTTTTGACTTTGATGACCGGTTAGTTGCTAAAGAGGCGATAGAGGAGCGATAAAATGTATTTAACGTATGGTGATTTAGCGAAATTGTTTCCAAATACAACAGGGATAAAGGACAATGAGCTGCAATTTCATACGGTAGCGGCTTCCTCATCGATCGTACAGCCGAAAGGAATCTATCTCCCTATAGAAGAATCAGGCAATCTGAAAGAAGCGATTGAAAATGGGGCAGTGGCTGCCCTTTGGAATGAGAAGGACGAGGTACCGGCATATACACCTAATCATTTTCCTGTTTTTTATACAAATGACTTAACGAAAGGCTTAAAGGATATCATGGAATCATATATAGAAAAATTAAGCAACGCAGAAGAAACGATCAACACAACAAATTTCCTTTTTTTAGATGAAAAAAGTCTTAATGAAAACGAAGCAACATATGATATTGCTGTGATGGCTGAAAAATTAAATGAAGCTGCCAGAAATGCCATGAACGAAAGGAGGGGATAATATGATGGAGCAAGTAGTTTTTTTCACTATTTTAGCTGGGTTTTTAATTACAGTATTGCTTTCTCCCATTTTTATTCCCTTCTTGAGAAGATTAAAATTCGGGCAAAGTATTCGTGAGGAAGGACCAAAATCCCATCAGAAAAAAACAGGAACACCTACGATGGGAGGGATTATGATCCTTCTCTCAATTACTGCAACAACCCTGCTGATGACAGGGAAATTTGCGGAGCCTACAGTTAAAACCTATTTATTATTATTGGTTACTTTGGGCTTCGGGCTTCTAGGGTTCCTGGATGACTTTATCAAGGTAGCCATGAAGCGGAATTTAGGTCTTACCTCTAAGCAAAAACTTTTGGGCCAAATCATTATTTCGGTTATATTTTATTTTGTTTTCAAGCAAAATGACTTTTCCACTGAAGTACATATCCCGCTCACAGACCTTTCTTTTGATTTGGGCTGGTGGTATGTATTCTTTATTATTTTCTGGCTTGTAGGGTTCTCTAATGCCGTAAATCTTACGGATGGCCTTGATGGTCTTGTTTCAGGCACCGCGGCTATTGCTTTTGGGGCTTTTGCGGTATTGGCTTGGAACCAATCGCAATTTGAAATATCGATTTTTTCTGTTGCAGTCGTTGGATCTGTATTGGGCTTTCTTGTATTTAATGCCCACCCTGCAAAGGTGTTTATGGGGGATACAGGCTCGCTGGCTTTAGGCGGGGCAATTGCAACGATTGCCATACTCACGAAGCTGGAAATCGTATTAATTATTATTGGCGGTGTTTTTGTTATAGAAACGCTGTCCGTTATTCTTCAGGTAGCTTCTTTTAAAACGACCGGGAAGCGTATTTTTCGAATGAGCCCGCTCCATCATCATTATGAACTGGTAGGGTGGTCTGAATGGCGGGTTGTTGTAACCTTCTGGACTGTTGGCCTTCTGTTTGCAATTCTCGGAATCTATATTGAGGTGTGGGTGTAAGTGAAGGAAATTAATCGTTATCGACATAAAAAAATATTAGTATTGGGGCTGGCAAAAAGCGGAGTGGGTGCAGCCTCCCTTTTACATAAACTAGGAGCATTTGTTACGGTAAATGACTTTAAGCCTCTCGCGGAAAACCCTGAAGCCCAGGGGCTGCTTGAGCAAGGAATTACTGTTATTTGTGGAGGCCATCCAATTGAACTGCTAGAAGAAGGCTTTGAGCTAATAGTTAAAAATCCTGGAATCCCATACCATAATCCAATGATTAAAGGTGCTCAGGAAAAAGGTATCCCTGTTATTACAGAAGTAGAGCTTGCTTATCAGGTATCTGAAGCTCCTTTTATTGGCATTACGGGTACAAATGGAAAAACGACAACAACTACACTGGTATTTGAAATGCTTCTGGCCGGCAGCAAAAAACCGCTGATTGCCGGTAATATCGGTACTGTTGCGTCAGAGGTTGCCCAGGAAGCTTCTGAAGAGAACCATATCGTTATTGAACTATCATCCTTTCAGCTCATGGGAATAAGGGAGTTCAGGCCGCGGATTGCCATATTGACCAATCTTTATGATGCCCATTTGGACTATCATGGAACAAGAGAAGAGTATCATGCTGCCAAAGCGAATATTACGATGAACCAGACAAGCAGCGATTATTTAATAGTTAATGCCGACCAGCGGGAAGTTATGGAAGCTGCAGCAGGATCCAAAGCAAAAATTATCCCTTTTTCATCATTAAAAGAGCTGTCTGAAGGCGCTTATGTTAAAGATGGATGGATTTGCTTCAATGGCGAAAAGGTGATGGAAAGAAAAGATGTCACCTTGCCGGGGGCGCATAACCTTGAGAATATATTATCCTCGGTGGCTGCAGCCAAGCTGACGGGGGTTGGAAATGAAGCAATTATTAGTGTTTTAAGTACATTTGCAGGTGTGAAACACCGTTTGCAATATGTGGCTGAATACCAGAGCAGAAAATTTTATAATGATTCAAAAGCAACTAATATTTTGGCAACGAAAAATGCAGTGTCTGCTTTCAGCGATCCTGTCATTCTTCTGGCTGGAGGGCTTGATCGAGGAAATAGTTTTGATGAGTTAATCCCATCTTTAAAAAGGGTTAAAGCTCTAGTTACCTTTGGACAAACAGCAGAAAAGATTGAGAAGGCGGCTTTGGAAGCCGGAATAAAAACAATCGAGCGTGTCGATAATGTTGAAAAAGCCGTACCTTCTGCCTTTAAGCTTTCTGAGCCTGGAGATGTCATTCTGCTTTCTCCGGCTTGTGCAAGCTGGGACCAATATAAAACTTTTGAGGTTCGGGGAGACATGTTTATAGATGCGGTGCATAAGCTTAAATAAGGGCTTGTCTGCGGGACTAGAGGAAAGAACAGCTTAGGCATACATCTGCTTCGCGGCACATTTAGAGCTTTTTAATCGGATAAGCAAAAAACACCTGGAGGGCCCAACCTGCCGCTGGGGACTTGCTACCTGATCAGCCCTAAAACTTGCATACGAGGTGTATTGTGTTGCCGACAAAAAGAACCACTCCCGACATTATATTAATGATTGTCACGTTTATGCTGCTTGCTGTAGGCTTGACCATGGTTTATAGTGCAAGTGCGATATGGGCAGACTATAAATTTGATGATTCCTTTTTCTTTGCTAAAAGGCAGATGCTTTTTGCAGGCGTTGGCATCGTTGCCATGTTTTTTATTATGAATGTGGATTATTGGACGTGGAGAACATGGGCCAAAGTGTTAATTATAGTTTGTTTTGTGCTTCTGCTTCTGGTGTTAATTCCGGGAATTGGCAATGTGCGAAATGGTTCCAGAAGCTGGATTGGAGTTGGCGCATTTTCTGTGCAGCCTTCAGAATTTATGAAGCTTGCCATGATCGTCTTTATGGCAAAGTTCCTATCCGAAAAGCAGAAGCTCATTACATCTTTTAGAAAAGGACTTGTTCCATCTTTAGGCCTTGTTTTTTTGGCATTCGGATTAATTATGCTTCAGCCTGACTTAGGGACAGGAACTGTAATGGTTGGGACTTGTGTGGTTATGATCTTTATCTCAGGAGCCAGAATCAGCCATTTTGTATGGTTTGGTGTCGCTGGTTTGGCGGGGTTTGTTGCACTGGTTTTGTCGGCTCCTTACAGAATTAAGAGGATTACATCTTTCCTTGATCCATGGGAAGATCCATTGGGCAGCGGATTCCAGATTATTCAATCTCTTTATGCCATCGGCCCGGGTGGATTGTTTGGTTTGGGACTGGGCCAAAGCAGACAAAAGTTTTTCTATCTTCCGGAGCCGCAAACGGATTTTATATTTGCAATTTTAGCTGAAGAGCTGGGTTTTATCGGCGGTTCATTTGTTATATTATTATTCGCGCTGCTTTTATGGCGTGGGATCAGGATTGCATTGGGGGCACCTGACCTTTACGGAAGTTTTTTGGCTGTAGGGATTATTGCCATGGTTGCCATTCAGGTAATGATAAATATAGGGGTTGTCACCGGCTTAATGCCCGTTACCGGCATTACACTTCCTTTTTTGAGTTATGGAGGCTCGTCGTTAACTCTTATGCTTATGGCTATCGGAGTTCTATTAAATATAAGCCGTTATGCACGGTACTAGCAGTTGCTTTAAAGACGCATGATTCGTGAAACCCTGTCATACAGGGTTTCTTTTTTGGAGGCGGAAAAAAATGGCAATAACCTTTTCGGACATTATGATTTATTGACAATGAGAGGCTTGCATTATTACAATTCTTTAACATTATGGTATCCGTTCCTATCTATTCGTTTTAAATATAGTAGAATAGGGTAAAGCAGGGGAGTGATTTTTTCCAAAGGAAGAGTGCTCACTCAAACGTTGGATAGTCATCTTGGAAAAAGAAAAGAGCAGTGATGGACATTAGTCCTAGTTTGTAAACGAACTTTTTCTTTTTTTATATATAGGCTGTGTTAAACCTAAATGATGATTTTGGCACCCATTTGTTTGGAGCAGAGTGTGTAAGGTCCTCGAAGAAGTCCTCGCATTTCCTTCGTGAGGTGTAAACCAGGGAAGCTAATTCTAATTCTGCTAATAAGCGTGTCAAAGGGAGACCAGGCAGTTCGCTGAGTGAATGGAGCGGAAATAAAAAGGAAAGTTTTAACAGAGTCTTTTAATAAGGCTCTTTCAAGAGGTGAAAGAATGAAAATAGCGGTTAGCGGCGGGGGGACTGGCGGACATATATATCCGGCCCTTGCGCTCATAAGAGAAATTCAAAAAGAACATAGAGATGCCGAATTTCTATATATAGGCACTGAAAAAGGATTGGAAAATACGATAGTCAAACGTGAAAACATACCTTTTAAGTCTATACATATTACCGGTTTTAAGAGGAAGATTTCTTTAGAAAATGTAAAAACAGTGTTAAGGTTTTTAAAGGGAGTCCGTGAAAGCAAAAAAATGCTAAAAGACTTCAAAGCAGACATTGTGATTGGAACGGGCGGATATGTATGCGGCCCTGTGGTTTATGCTGCGGCAAAGCTCGGCATACCGACTGTCATACATGAACAAAACAGTGTTCCGGGATTAACTAATAAGTTTCTTAGCAGATATGTAGATCGCATTGCAGTCTGTTTTGAAGAAGCAAAATCATTTTTTCCTGATAATAAAACTATTTTAACAGGCAATCCTCGTGCTTCTGAAGTACTGGGACAGGATGGTATGAAGGGAAGGCTGTCCGCAGGTTTGAAGACTAGCATGCCCGCTGTTCTGATTTTTGGAGGCAGCAGGGGGGCCAGACCGATAAACGATGCGGTTCTAAAGACACTTGCTGAGCTTGGAGAAAAGCCTTATCAGGTTTTATATATTACCGGTGATGTTCACTACGAGGATGTCAGGAAAGAGGTTGAACTGGTCGGCAGCCCAGAAAATGTAATTATCAAGCCGTTCATCCATAATATGCCGGAAGTTCTTGCGGGTGCTGATCTTGTGGTTTCCCGTGCAGGTGCTACAACATTAGCGGAGATCACTTCCTTGGGCATACCCAGCATTTTAATCCCAAGCCCGTATGTGACCAACAACCACCAGGAAAAGAACGCAAGGGCATTAAGCGACCATGGAGCTGCAGAACTGCTCCTCGAAAAAGAGTTAACAGGCAAGAAACTCATTGATCACATTGACAAAATTATTCTCAATCCAAATAAAATGAATGATATGAAGAAGGCTTCCAGCAATTTAGGAATCCCTGACGCGGCAAAAAGGCTATACGGTATTATGGCGGAATTGGTTTCCAGTAAGCAAAAGTAGCCTTGAAGGCCACATATGCATAGTATAAATAAATTTAGATGCAATAAAGAGAAAGGGAGGTATATATGGACGAATTTATCAGCAAGCTTAGAGATTTGAATATTGGCACAGTCAAAGAAAACGAGCCAATGGCCAATCATACAACTATGAAAATTGGCGGTCCTGCCGATTTGTTTATAGAGCCTTCATCCATAGAAAACCTTGCGAAAACGATGGAACAGATCCGTCAGTATAAAATGAAATGGACTGCAATTGGAAGAGGCTCAAATTTGCTTGTTTCCGATGGCGGCATTGAAGGTGCGGTTATTAAGCTGGGCCGAGGCATGGATGAAATGGAGCTTAATGGTACGGAGTTAAAGGCAGGGGGGGGCTATTCCTTAGTTGCCCTTTCAACGATCATCAGCAAAAAAGGTTTATCAGGCCTTGAATTCGCAAGCGGTATTCCAGGTTCTATCGGAGGTGCCGTTTATATGAATGCAGGTGCTCATGGGTCTGATATTTCTCAAATATTAACCAAAGCCCATATACTATTCGAGGATGGGAAGATGGAATGGCTGTCAAATGAAGAAATGGAATTCTCCTATAGAACATCGGTCCTACAGAAAAAACGGCCTGGAATCGTAGCTGAAGCTGTATTTCAGCTGACAGAGGGGGACAGGGAATTGATTTCTTCTGCAATGCAAAAAAACAAGGATTACCGCAAGGAAACCCAGCCATGGAACTACCCGTGTGCGGGGAGCATTTTCCGAAACCCTCTGCCTGACTATGCTGGCCAGCTGATAGAAAAAGCAGGTTTGAAGGGCCATTCAATAGGCGGAGCACAAATATCCGATATGCACGGGAATTTTATTGTAAATGCAGGGGATGCAAAAGCTGAAGATGTGCTTGCTTTAATCCAGCATGTCAAGGAAACAATATTTGATTTGTATGGTGTGAAAATGGAAACTGAAGTAGAGATAATCGGCCGAAAGTAACGGGGAATAATACCTTACGAATTCCATTTATTGTGATATAATAATTTCTTAGACGTGCAAATCAATGTATTTTTTTTTTTGAAACGGCATGGAAAGCATGCCGTTCTCTTCCCTATTTATCTTGCTTCAGTAAAATTGGACAAGCCGTTCGATAGGGTGTATAAGGGAACGGTCGCCCGTGTATTCGTTTTTCCTATTTTCTAAGAAATTATCTTTAGATGCAAAGTACTGCCTGGCTCCAAAATAGGGCAAACCGCCTGGGGGTAATGGATAGATAATAGCACCTTAATATTGTCTATCCAGGCGCCATCAGCTCGTGGCCTTGATTATTACGGAGCAGGCAGGCTGCATCACCATTTTCAGCGCACGGCCAAAAGCGGCTGCTTTTGGGAGCAGAGGGTACGGCGACGGGCTGCAGGACTGCTGCAGCGAAACATCCCGCGGCCGAGCATTATCTTTCGGTGGGGACTCCTAGTATGTGTAACTCTGTTGGGCGGAAGCCCTGCGCTTTTCTATGTGGGGTGAATTTAAAGTGGAGAAAAGTAAGGTTGTTTCGCTTGAGGATCGAATACCAAAGCTGAAACAGCAGAGGCGTAAAAAAGCGAATAGAAGGCTCATTTTTTTGCTTCTGCTTTTCTTTTCGCTCATTGTTTTAGTTATTTACTTTCAATCGCCCTTAAGCCACATTAAACAAATCAGGGTATCCGGAAATTCAATTTATGATAAAGAAGAAATAATACAAATCAGCGGTGTTACTGAAAAAACAAATATTTGGAAGGTTGAAGAAGAGGTTATCGAGGGTAAGCTTAAAGAGCTGCCTGAAATTAAATCTTCCGATGTGAAAATTCATTTGCCTCACACAATTGCCATTAAGGTGGATGAACTAAAGCGCATTGCCTACATAACAAAAGAGAAACATTATTTGCCTGTGTTGGAGAATGGGAAAATTTTAAAGGATGTAAAGGTAGCCGAGATTCCTGTTAACGCTCCTATCCTTAGCGGATTTTCAGAAGGGGATATACTCGACATGATGATTGGGGAACTGGAGACCTTGCCTGAAGAAGTTTTAAATTCCATATCCGAGATACAGCATACTCCTAAAGAAACTGATTCTTTTCATATTACTCTGTATATGAATGATGGTTTTGAGGTTAGTGCTACTTTAAGAAGTTTTTCAGAAAAAATGGCACATTATCCTTCTATCGTAAGCCAGCTGGACCCTGAAAAAAAAGGCATCATTGACTTAGAAGTAGGCTCTTATTTTAAAGCTTATGAAACAAAGGGAGCTGAAAAGGTTGAAGAAGAAACTGAAGGTGAAGGGTAATCACGTCATTTTCTCATTGGTCTTTCTGGTACTGGGTTATATGATGGCCTTTTCCTACCATCTTACCCAGGGGGAAAATGAAAAAACCGCTCTGACGGGAAAGCAATGGGAAAGAGATTTGGAACTTCGAAATCAGCTGGTTGAACTGGAGGAAAAAAACAGGGCGCTTCAGAAGGAACTGAATCAGAAGCAGGAAAATGTCCTGGAAATTGAAAGAGAGCTGTCCCAGGAAGCTCAGGTCTATTTTAACCTTGCTGAGGATGCTGAAAAATACAGGATGCACCTCGGTAAAGTAAAGGTAAAGGGTGAGGGTGTAGAGGTTACCCTTGCAGATGGAGACTATAATCCAGATGAGGAAAACATCAATAATTATATTGTTCATGAACACCATGTATTTAAGGTCGTTAATGAACTTTATATTTCCGGTGCTGCAGCTGTCTCCATTAACGGTCAGAGACTATCCCACAGCTCTTATGTAGTTTGCAATGGGCCTGTGATTGAAGTAGACGGCTACCAGCATCCTGCACCTTTTGTCATCACGGCTATTGGTGATGCGGATGTCCTTTCGTCAGCTCTGAATTTAACAGGCGGGGTTAAGGATACACTGGTAGATGAAAACATCAAGTTCACATTGGAAAAAAAAGATGAAGTTATAATGGAACCGTTACTGGGAACTTAAAGCCGACCAATTCAATATTCTTCCCTTTTGATGTAAAGATGTGTCCACAAAAGGATCTATACGGGAAAGTAAGGTGGAATTAAAGTGGACAGCAAAAAGAAACTCAGCTTTACTTTTATTACGGTAGTCATTGGCTTTATGATTGCCATACAATTTCAAACTGTAAAAGAACCTGTAGTTCGTGATACGAGGGATACATGGCAGTTAAGAGAAGATTTGCTAAAAGAAAAGGAATTGCAATTGAAGCTGCTTCGCGAGATAAGTTCAAACGAAGAGAAGATTGCCCAGTATGAAACAAAGCGCAAACAAAGCAAGGAACAAGTGCTGCGTGAAACGCTGGAGGAATTAAGAATGGAAGCCGGATTAAGTGAAGTGACAGGACCGGGGATTATTTTGGCCATTGAACCAGTTTATGAGGAGCTTCTATTAGGCAAACAAGTCGAATCTGTCTCGCCTGATTTACTGAAAAGGCTAGTTAATGAACTGAATATGTATGATGCCCAGCATATTTCTATTGATGGGAGGCGGGTCATTAACACTACTGTTATCCGTGATATTAACAGGGAAACAATGGTTGACGGATACGCACTCAACCGGCTGCCCATTGAAATTAAAGTGATAACAGAGAACGCTCAGTCAGCCGAGAAGCTGTTTAACAGAATGCAAGTATCAAAATCGGCAGAGGAATTTTTCATAGATAATCTACGGGTAAAGGTCCATAAACCTGAAGGACCAGTTACCATTCCGGCTTATGACGATGCACTCAGAATCAGATATATGGAGCCTGTGAAACCTGAAGAAGGAGGCAAATCATAATGTGGCTTCCTATTTTAGGATTAATCATCGGGGTTATACTTGGTCTATTGACGGATATAAAAATCCCCGATGAATACTCAAATTACTTATCCATTGCTGTCCTTGCTGCGCTGGACACTCTATTCGGAGGAATTCGGGCACAGCTTCAAAATATCTATGATGAAAAAGTTTTCGTATCCGGATTCTTTTTCAATATTTTGCTCGCCGCAAGTTTAGCTTTTCTGGGTGTTCATCTTGGTGTAGACTTGTATTTAGCAGCCGTTTTTGCGTTTGGAGTCAGGCTTTTCCAAAATATTGCGGTAATTAGGCGCATTTTAATCGCAAAATGGTCCCAAAACCACGAAAAAACAGAAAAAAATTGATATTTAAAAAAGGGAATATATTAGTTTTGACGAATAATTTTATAGATAAACTACTAAATTTGCACAAACAACAAAAAGATAATTGTTGTTCAATAATTGGAATACAAAAGGAGGTGCCAGAGAATGAACAGCAATGAAATATATGTTAGTCTTGACATCGGTACATCCAGTGTGAAAGTAATCATTGGGGAAATGGTCAATGACTCTTTAAATATTATTGGTGTGGGCAATGTGCAGTCTGAAGGGTTACGCAAAGGCTCCATTGTTGATATAGACGAAACCGTTCATTCTATTAAAAAGGCAATAGAACAGGCTGAGAGAATGATAGGAATGGAGATTAAAAATGTGATTGTAGGAATTACCGGCAATCATGTTATGCTTCAACCATCACATGGAGTTGTAGCAGTATCCAGTGAAAACAGGGAAATTACAGACGAGGATGTTGCTAGAGTTATTGATGCGGCACAGGTCGTATCTATCCCCCCTGAAAGGGATATCATTGATGTCATCCCAAAACAGTTCATTGTTGACGGATTGGACGAGATTAGCGATCCCCGCGGAATGATTGGTGTGCGCCTTGAAATGGAAGGCACCATTATTACCGGATCCAAAACAATATTACATAACACACTGCGCTGTGTAGAACGTGCTGGCCTTGAAATTATGGATATTACGCTTCAGCCGCTGGCAGCAGGTGCTTTTGCACTATCGAAAGATGAAAAGAACCTTGGAGTGGCACTTGTTGACATTGGCGGCGGTTCTACAACGATCGCTTTGTTTGAAAATGGAGTGTTAAAGGCAACCAGTGTACTCCCAGTGGGCGGGGACCATATAACAAAAGATTTATCAATTGGCCTTCGCACATCTACAGAAGATGCAGAAAATATTAAGACTAAGCATGGTTATGCATTCTATGACCATGCATCCGAAGATGAAGTATTCAGTGTTCCGATTATTGGCAGTGATCAGCATCAGCAATTTAATCAGCTTGAAATATCGGACATTATTGAGGCGAGAATGGAAGAGATATTTGACCTTATCCAGCACGAGGTGAAGCGCCTTGGAGCAAAGGATCTTCCAGGGGGCTATGTCCTAAGCGGGGGCGTAGCGAATACCCAGGGAATACTTGAATTGGCACAGGTTGTGTTCCAAAATAGGGTACGCATAGCAATCCCTGATTATATTGGTGTAAGGGAACCCCAGTACACTACAGCTGTCGGACTGATCAAGTTTGCTTACAAGAATGCCAAGATACAGGGCAGAAGAATGGAGCAGCCAGTTACAGTTCCTGAAGCAAAAGAGAAGCGAGTTCAGAAACAACAACCGCAACCAAAAACAAAGCCGGAAAAACAGCCGGAAGAAAAAATCACATCAAGAGTTAAAAAGTTCCTCGGATACTTTTTCGAATAACTTGATTTGATTCGCACGGGTTTTGGAAACGGAATAACCAGCCATTGGGCTATCATCAAAAAAGACAAGCACTGCGAAATAGGATGCAAAGCCTCTTTCATTGTGCAAATTAAAAAGCGAATCAGAAAAAGGTGTTCTTAGGAATATCGACGAATTAGGAGGATTAGTCATGTTGGAATTTGATACGAATTTAGATTCATTAGCAACGATAAAAGTAATCGGCGTTGGAGGCGGCGGTAACAATGCAGTAAATAGAATGATTGAGCACGGTGTGCAGGGTGTCGAATTTATTGCAGTCAACACAGATGCACAGGCGCTGAACCTGTCTAAGGCAGAGGTGAAGATGCAAATTGGCGGAAAGCTTACAAGAGGTCTTGGTGCAGGTGCAAACCCTGAGGTAGGCAAAAAAGCAGCTGAAGAAAGCAAGGAGCAGGTTGAAGAAGCTTTAAAAGGCGCAGATATGGTATTTGTTACTGCTGGAATGGGAGGCGGAACTGGAACAGGTGCTGCCCCGGTAATTGCCCAAATCGCCCGTGATCTAGGCGCCTTGACAGTTGGAGTTGTTACCCGCCCATTTACATTTGAAGGCAGAAAGCGTTCAACTCAGGCTGCCGGCGGTATTGCTTCCATGAAAGAAGCTGTGGATACCTTAATTGTTATTCCTAATGACAGGCTGTTAGAAATTGTTGATAAAAGCACTCCGATGCTTGAAGCTTTCCGTGAAGCGGATAATGTTCTTCGACAGGGTGTACAGGGTATTTCCGATTTGATTGCCGTACCTGGACTAATCAACCTTGATTTTGCAGATGTAAAAACGATTATGTCGAATAAAGGATCTGCATTAATGGGAATTGGTGTTGCTGCAGGCGAAAACCGCGCGGCTGAAGCAGCCAAAAAAGCTATTTCATCACCATTGCTTGAAACGTCAATTGACGGCGCTCAGGGGGTTCTGATGAATATCACAGGCGGATCCAATCTAAGCCTGTATGAAGTCCAGGAAGCTGCTGATATTGTTGCTTCTGCGTCAGACCAGGACGTGAACATGATTTTTGGTTCTGTTATTAATGAAAATCTAAAGGATGAAATTGTTGTAACGGTTATTGCGACCGGATTTAACGAGGAAGTCATCCAGCCAAAACCAACCAGACCTTCGTTTGGACAGCCGAAAGCTGCACCAAGCATGGGAACGGTCAAGCGTGAGCAAAAGAGGGAGGAAGCTCCCCAGGAACCTGCAAGAAGCAATCAGTCACACCAGCCGGAAGAAGCTTTGGATATTCCAACCTTCCTCCGCAACCGCAATCGCAGAAGATAATGATCGTACTATAAAAAACCACCTGGAATCAGAGTTTATGATTTCAGGTGGTTTTTTACGAGAAAGTTGCGTAATAGCTATTTTCTGCTGATTTAGCAGTGTGTTGATTGGAGAGGCCAATTTTATAGGGCTATTGTCTCGGAAAAAAGAGGGTGTCCATTTAGGACACCCTCTTTTTGATTTATACAGATTGTGGTTCTTTTAATGCCATTGAAGGACCAAAGAATTCATAACGGATATTTTCTTTTTTGAAACCTGCTTCAAGCAATGCTTCGTACATAGCTTGCATAAACGGTACAGGACCGCACATATAAACCAGGCTATCCATATTGGATACGATGGATTTTAGCCATTCAGATGTTATATAGCCTTCTTTATCGTAGGCCTTCTCTTCCTTATCCTTTTCGGATGGCTTTTCATAACAGAAATAAGCTTTTACTAACTGATTGTTTTCTTCTATATTTTTTATATCCTCAGCAAAAGCGTGCACATTTCCATTGATTGCGGCATGGATAAAGGTAGTTTCGTTAGACAAATCTGAAGCATCAATGTGGCGAAGCATACTCAGCATAGGGGTTATACCAACGCCGCCGCTAAGGAGAACGATCGGTTTGTCAGTCTGTTCAAGAACAAATTCTCCGGCTGGTGCGCTTATTTCGATTTGATCGCCTTCCTTTACTTCATTATGAAGGTAGTTTGATATCTTTCCTTCCGGCTTCTCATTGGTGCCTTCTTCTTTCTTGACAGAAATGCGATAATACGATTTTTCTGGAGAGTCAGATAGGCTGTATTGACGAATGTGTGTATATTCTTCCCCTTGTATATTTAGCTTCACACTAATATATTGGCCAGGCAGATAGTCGGCAATTTCTCCGCCATTAACTGGACTGAAGTAGAATGATGTGATTACATCGCTTTCCTTAACTTTCTTTGTAACGGTAAACGTTCTGAAGTCCTCCCAGCCGCCTGGTTTCTGGCTGGCTTCATCATAAAGGTTCTTTTCCAAGCCGATAAAAGCATCAGCAATAACTCCATATGCTTTTGTCCATGCCTCAATGATTTCGTCGGTAGCTGCTTCTTTAAGAACCTCTTTTATTGCAAGGATTAAATGCTCCCCAACAATTGGATAATGCTCCGGTTTAATTCCTAATGATCGGTGCTTGTGAGCAATCTGAGTTACAACAGGCAGGATGACCTCAAGCTTGTCAATGTATTTTGCAGCGGCATAAACAGAGTTAGCAAGCGCTTTCTGCTGCCTTCCCTGCTTTTGATTTGCATGGTTAAAAATATTTAATAGTTCAGGATGATTTGTAAACATTAGCTTATAAAAGGTTTTAGTGATATCTTCGCCATGTTTTTCAAGTACAGGTACAGTGCTTTTAATAATTTCTATTGTTTTTGTGTCTAGCATCACAGCAAAACTCCTTTTTTATATTTTCACTGTCATTATAGGTCATATAAAAAAGAAAATATGTGATGTACATCACACTATTAAAAAATAACGAAAACAATTAAAGAGCTAAAAAAGGAAAAATACTGACAAAATCCGAAGGGAAATAGGAAAATTTCTATCGTTTTGCTTACAGAAAGTGACACACTTTAACTGCTGTTATGCGCTATACTTTTTTCTAACAGAATCATAGCATCATAACTTCCACAGAATTTCGGAGGTTTTCACTATGGTTTATTTGAGTGCTTAGCTTTTTAAGGGGGAAGATAATTGGCGGTATATTTGGATATTATCTGGGCATTAAACTTTATGTTTGATAGCCTTCTCCTTTATCTGACAGCCATTATTTTAAAGAGGGAAGTTCGTCTCTGGAGAGTTTTTGCGGGAGGCTTGATAGGTTCGGTTATTATTTTATTAATTTTTACCCCATTAAATACCTATTCTGGACACCCCATAACAAAATTATTATTCTCTGTTGCCATGGTATTTACTGCATTTGGCTTTAAACGTTTACGGTTTTTTTTAAAAGGACTTATGACTTTTTATTTTGCTACATTTTTAATTGGAGGATCCTTAATTGGCATCCATTATTTTATTAAATTCGATTTTCAGCTTTCTTCTTCTGTTATGCTAGCAAGTGTTAAAGGATTTGGAGACCCAATCAGCTGGCTGTTCGTGCTGCTGGGCTTTCCGCTAGCCTGGCATTTTTCAAAAAGGAATATTGAAGGAATTGAAATGACCAAAATCCAATATGACTCCCTGGTCCAAGTCCTAATTGTTATTAATGAACGAGAATATCGTTTCAAAGGCTTGATTGACAGCGGCAACCAGCTTTATGATCCTATTTCTAAGATGCCGGTCATGTTTATTTCGATTAAAGACAGGCTTGAACAATTTCCTGAGGAAATAATAAAAATTGCTGGAAACCCTGAAGAAATTATACTAGGCAATGAATCAATCAGCGTTGAATGGGAGCATAAAATGAGGGTTATTCCTTGCAAGGTAGTTGGACAAGAACATCAGCTTATCATTGCTTTTAAACCAGATCGCATCGTTATAGAAAAAGAAAATGACATAATCGAAGCAGAAAGGGGATTAGTCTCTTTTTCACTGCAGCAGCTTTCCGCTGACGATGCGTTCCAATGTATCGTTCATCCTAAAATGCTTACTGGCATAAGCAAAACAAAGCCGGATGCAAAAGTAAGTTAATATACTATACTCTGCAGAAACATATTTTAGAAGGAGGACAATTCATGAAAAAGTTAAAACTTCGCTTATCCTATTATTGGTATAAATTATTAATTAAGCTGGGGATCAAAACAGATGAAGTATATTATATAGGCGGCAGCGAAGCACTCCCTCCTCCTCTCAGCAAGGAAGAAGAAGAAATGCTTCTTATCAAGCTTCCGAAAGGGGATAAAGCTGCAAGATCCATTCTAATTGAAAGAAACCTCAGATTGGTTGTTTATATTGCGAGAAAGTTCGAAAATACCGGCATTAATATAGAGGATTTGATCAGCATCGGAACAATCGGTCTGATTAAAGCGGTTAATACCTTTAACCCTGAGAAAAAAATAAAGCTGGCTACATACGCTTCCCGCTGTATTGAGAATGAGATTCTAATGTACTTAAGAAGAAATAATAAAATTCGCTCTGAAGTCTCCTTCGATGAACCATTAAATATAGATTGGGATGGGAATGAATTGCTGCTTTCCGATGTGCTTGGCACTGAGGATGACATCATTACCAAGGATCTGGAAGCCAATGTTGATAAAAAGCTCCTCCTAAAAGCCTTGCATCAGCTTTCAGACAGAGAGAAGCAAATCATGGAGCTGAGGTTCGGGCTTGGATCAGGCGAAGAAAAAACCCAAAAAGACGTGGCAGATATGCTTGGAATTTCCCAGTCCTATATATCCCGCCTGGAAAAAAGGATTATTAAAAGATTGAAGAAGGAATTTAACAAGATGGTCTAGAAAATTCAGAACAGTTTTTGTGGAATCCTATTAAATATTTTTTTACAAAAATTTGCAAGCGAAAAACCTAGTGGTTATGATGTTTTGGCCATTTGCCCATCCGGCGGGAGTAATAGCCGGTGCATATTTTTCCTGCTCAAGGAGATACTGTTTTTTGTACAGCAGCTCCTGTGAGGAGGGAAATGGATTGACTCGAAATAAAGTAGAAATTTGCGGTGTTGATACTTCAAAGCTTCCAGTTTTAAAAAACGAAGAAATGAGAGAGCTCTTCAAGCAAATGCATAAGGGGGATATAACCGCACGGGAAAAACTCGTCAACGGCAACTTGCGTCTCGTTTTAAGTGTGATCCAGCGATTTAATAACAGAGGCGAATTTGTTGATGACCTGTTCCAGGTCGGCTGTATCGGTCTCATGAAATCTATTGATAATTTTGATTTAAGTCAAAACGTTAAGTTTTCCACCTATGCAGTCCCAATGATTATCGGAGAAATTCGCAGATATCTGAGGGATAATAACCCTATACGCGTATCCCGGTCATTAAGGGATATTGCTTATAAAGCGCTGCAAGTGCGAGAACGCTTGATGAGTAAAACCTCAAGAGAACCGACCGCTGAAGAAATTGCCAAAGAGCTCGATGTTCCGCATGAGGAAATTGTTTTCGCATTGGATGCGATCCAGGATCCCGTCTCCTTATTTGAACCGATCTATAATGATGGTGGAGACCCGATTTACGTGATGGATCAGTTGAGCGATGAACGAAACAAGGATATTCAATGGATTGAGGAAATAGCATTAAAAGAAGGTATGCGGAGACTGAATGAAAGAGAAAAGCTTATTCTAAGGAAGCGCTTCTTCCAGGGAAAAACCCAAATGGAAGTGGCCGAGGAAATTGGCATTTCCCAGGCACAGGTCTCCAGACTGGAAAAAGCCGCTATTAAACAAATGAATAAAAATATTCAAAGCTGAGCAGCCATTTTGGCTGCTTTAGTTTGTCAACAAAAGGGGTTTAGAATGGTGTCATTCAAAAACCCTTTTTGTTTTTATTGGGATTTCATTTTGTATTTGTTTAAGAATAGGCATGCCCCAGTCTGGTTTCTAGGCAATCACCTGAGTTGGCCAGGTCCAGTTGGCCATTTTTTGTATAGATTGTTGTTTTTGCTTAAGAACTCTGCCCATTGATTTCAGCACGGGGCACTCAACGATCCACAGGCCGCCCGCGGAAAGCGAAGCACCTGGAACGGAAATCAACAGACCCATTTCACAGACGCATTAAAAGACTGTAGACAAACCCAATTTTATCGAGATTGTCTACAGTCTGAGCAGCCAATTTGGCTGCTTTTTGCTTTTTACAGCCTAAAGCTTTTATTCTTTTCACTCCTTTTCTAACATTTTTCATAGAGCAGCAAACATATATTTAATAAGAACATAAAATTGGGAGTGAAGTCTCTATGGTGAAAATATCTGAATTTCAGATGAAAGATGTTGTTAATGTTGCGGATGGCAGAAAGCTTGGAAACATAGGTGATATTGACATTAATATAAACACAGGCAAAATTGAAGCTGTTGTTATAGGCGGAGCAGGAAAAGTATTAGGCTTTTTCGGCAAGGATGAGGATATTGTCATTCCATGGAAAAACATATTAAAAATCGGAGAGGATGTCATATTGGTTCGCTATAAAGATACAACTGAACTGAAGCATATCGAGGAAGAAGCGTAAAGAAGCGGTGTTAAAGCTGTAAACGGTCAAGACTGTATGGTAAACTATAGAAAAATAAGATGGGGTTTAAAATATGGAGCCATTTTCTTTAAAGAATAGAGAGTATTTTGTGATAAAAGAATGGACAGATCGTTTTCCTAATATAACAGCCGGATTCACAACCAAAAATGGCGGCTGCAGCCAAAATGAGTTTGAAGGCCTTAATGTAGGGTTGCATGTGAAAGACAGCTATGAAGCGGTCAGCCAAAATCGTAAGCATGTGGCTGGCTTGCTTGGTTTTTCTCCAGATAGGTGGGTTGGTGCGGAACAAACACACGAAGTAAGAATCCAAAAGGTATCCAAGGAAGACCAGGGTAAGGGCTCGTTAATATATGAGGACTCTTTTCCGGGCACTGACGGTTTTTTTACATATGATACAGGTGTATTATTAACTCTTTGTTACGCAGATTGTGTGCCCCTTTATTTTTTGCACGAAAAAACAGGAGCGATTGGCATTGCCCATGCAGGCTGGAAGGGTACAGTCGAGGGAATTGGCAAAAAAATGGCCGAGTTCTACCGCAATGAAGGAATTGATTTACGTGAGGTTCAAGCAGTGATCGGGCCTTCCATATGCGAAAATTGTTACATTGTTGATGATCGTGTCATTTCAAAAGTGCAAAAAATACTAGAAGATGTCGAGATAAAGCCATATAATTTAATTAATGACAATCAGTACCATCTGGACTTGAAAAAGCTGAACATGCAAATTCTTTTGAATGCAGGTATTTTAGAAGATAATATATTAATTACGGAATATTGTACAAGCTGCGATAAGGACTATTTCTTCTCCCATAGAAGAGATAAAGGGAGAACTGGCAGAATGATGAGCTTTATCGGATGGAAGGAGGAAGTCTGAAGTCAAATGAAAGTTGAAGAAAATTTAAAGCAAATAAAGTCCGCCATTCTGGAAGTATGCGAAAAAGCGGGGCGTAATCCTGATGAAATCACAGTTATTGCTGTTACTAAATATGTTTCAATAGAAAGAGCCCAAGAAGCTTTTGTGGCTGGAATTGAGAATTTAGGAGAAAACAGAGATGATGGACTCCTTGCCAAGTGGGAAGTTTTAAAGGACAAGCCGACCTGGCACTTTATCGGTACACTTCAAACCAGGAAGGTAAAAAACATTATTGATAAGGTTGATTTTATCCATTCATTGGATCGGATATCGCTTGCAAAGGAAATTGATAAACGGGCAGCGAAAAAAATTAATTGTTTTGTTCAGGTTAATGTTTCAGGAGAAGAGTCCAAACAGGGAATTAACCCTGAAGACGTAGCTGCATTCATTTCAAGCCTTGAAGAGTTTAAGAACCTGAACATTATCGGGCTTATGACGATGGCACCGTTCACTTCCGATGAAGATTTGCTTCGTTCCTGTTTCCGCAAACTGAAGGACCTTCAAGCAGAGGTGAGAGACCTTAATTACGATTTTGCTCCATGCACTGAGCTTTCCATGGGCATGTCAAACGATTTTGCCATTGCTATTGAAGAAGGGGCTACCATGGTGAGAATTGGAACTGCTTTAGTAGGCGAAAAGGATCAGGAGGTTCAATAAAATGAGTATAAAATCAAAATTTAAAACATTTTTCTTCCTGGATGATGAATATGACTATAAGGAAGAGGAAATCATCGAAGAAGAAAGAGAACCGGTAAAGCAGGCGCAGAAACAGCAGCAGCCAGTTCAAAAACAAAATGTCGTCAGCCTGCAAAGTGTGCAGAAATCGTCTAAAGTAGTACTGGTTGAGCCGCGTATGTATGCGGAAGCACAGGATATTGCCGATCAGTTAAAGAATAGAAGGGCCGTTGTGGTGAACCTGCAAAGAATCGATAAGGATCAGGCCAAACGGATCGTTGATTTTTTAAGCGGAACTGTTTATGCCATCGGCGGAGATATTCAAAAGGTTGGAACAGATATTTTCTTATGCACGCCTGATAATGTGGAAGTTTCAGGAAGCATCTCTCAATTGATGAAGGAACAAGAATTCGAAAGTACGAGGTGGTAACACTTAATGGAATTTTTATTTGGAATCTTATCACAAGCAATTTATTATTATTCATGGGCATTAATCATTTATATTCTGCTGTCCTGGTTTCCGAATGCGAGAGAGTCAGCTTTTGGCCAGTTTCTTGCCAGAATTTGCGAACCATATCTTGAACCATTCCGTAAGATCATTCCTCCGCTTGGCATGATTGATATTTCACCAATCGTTGCCATTTTGGTCCTGCGTTTTGCTACTGGAGGATTGCACCAGTTGTATCAATGGATTGCTTAAGCATAAAAAGGGGGCTAATAAGGCCCTTTTTTATTTTGTAAAAAGGAGGCTTGGGTTTGAATGAGCATCTATCAGCACTTCCGTCCGGAAGAAAAAGAGTTTATTGACCAGGTCCTCAATTGGAAGGATCAGGCAGAAAATACATATGCTCCAAAGCTCACCGATTTTCTTGATCCGAGGGAGCAGCATATTCTTAAGAGCATCATAGGACAGCATTCAGGAATACAGTGTGATTTATTTGGAGGTATACCAAATTCGGAGAGGAAAAGGGCTCTTATATTCCCGGATTATTACCAACCAGATGAGGAAGATTTTCAAATCTGCTTATTTGAAGTTGACTATCCTAAAAAGTTTGTTACACTCGAGCATCCCCAGGTTTTAGGCAGCCTGATGTCTCTTGGATTAAAGCGGGGAAAATTCGGTGATATTCTATTCGATAACGACAGGATCCAATTTTTTGTTTCTGAAGAAGTGGAGGACTATATTCGCCTGCAGCTGGAGACCATCGGCAGAGCCTCCGTTACTCTAAGGAAGCAGCCCTTTGCTAAAACAATCCAAACTAGCGAGGAGTGGCGGGAATACTCGGTCACATCTTCATCCTTAAGGCTTGATACAGTCATTTCAGCGGTATACAGTATCTCCAGGCAAAAATCACAGCTTTTTATCCAGCAGGGGCTGGTTAAAGTCAATTGGACATTACTTGAAAACCCCTCCTTTGAATGCAAAGAAGGAGATATGATTTCAGTCAGGGGACAAGGGCGCTCCAAAATCATGGAGATTGAAGGGAAAACCAAGAAGGATAAATGGAGAATTATCGCTGGAAGGCAAAAATAATTTATAATAATGCAGGAATTTGATGCAAGCTGTCGAATAAATAAATCAAAAGATAGCGGAGTCTGTTATAATGAAAGGGAACCAGCAGGCTCGGACAAATTTTTACATAAGAACAACAGATCTGGGAGGTGGCACCTATGCCATTAACACCGTTAGATATTCATAACAAGGAATTCAGTAAAGGGTTCCGCGGATATGATGAAGATGAAGTAAATGAGTTCCTCGATCAAATCATTAAAGATTATGAAATCCTGATTAGGGAAAAAAAGGAACTTGAAGAAAAACTCAATGAAGTTAACGATCGCATTGGCCACTTTACAACAATTGAAGAGACTTTGAATAAATCCATTGTGGTGGCACAGGAAGCTGCAGAAGAAGTCAAGCGCAATGCACATAAGGAGGCAAAGCTGATCATTAAAGAAGCGGAAAAGAATGCTGACCGGATTGTTAATGAGTCATTATCGAAAGCACGAAAAATCGCATTGGATATCGAAGACCTGAAGAAACAATCCAAAGTATTCAGAACCCGTTTCAAAATGCTCGTTGAAGCACAGCTTGATATGCTGAATAACGATGATTGGGATCATTTAATGGAGTATAAGCTTGACTCTACAGACCTAAAATCATTAAAAGAAGAGGAAGAATCACTGGCTTGACGAAAGCTTTAGATATCGCATATACTTTTATAACAAAGTAAATACCATGATTATAAACGATGAGAGGGAAAGTACAGTTTTTTTAGCTTAAGTGCAGAAGTGCATGCTCACTCTGTTAGCGAGCCGGGGATGGTGGAAGCCCGGGGATAAGCAGAAAATTGGAAAATCACCCTTGAGTTCCTTGCCGAACATTCTTTAGAACCAGTAGGCCAAGGCGAATCATTCACGTTAAGAATGCTTTGAGCGGATGGAATGATAATTCCGTCTACAAGGGTGGTACCGCGGGAGAATAAAACCTTCTCGTCCCTTTTTGGGATGAGAGGGTTTTTTGTGTTTTATAATGATTTATCTGCTCTAACATTGGCAATCATGGTATTTAATGAGTTTGTCGCAGTCTAATGGGCGGTAGGAATCCCTCTTTAAGACTCAGAGAAATCGAAAGGGATAAGTGGGAGTCCAACTGACCGTAGAGGCCCGATTGGTTCAACTAACAATCAATGGGGATGAAGGCCCCCACTGATTGAAGTTTCACTTTATACAGGAGGAAAATGGAATGGATTACAAAGATAGTTTATTAATGCCAAAAACAGAATTCCCGATGCGCGGGAATCTTCCAAAGCGCGAACCTGAGGTCCAGGCTAAATGGGAAGAAATGAATATTTATGAAAAGGTACAGGAACGCACTAAAGGCCGTCCGATATTTGTGCTGCACGATGGCCCTCCATATGCAAACGGCGATATTCACATTGGCCATGCACTGAACAAAATTTTGAAGGATTTCATTGTCCGTTCCAAGTCTATGACCGGATACAATGCCCCATATGTTCCCGGATGGGATACACATGGTTTGCCGATTGAGCAGGCTTTGACAAATAAAGGGGTAAAAAGAAAAGAAATGAGTGTTGCGGAATTCCGTAAACTTTGCGAAGAGTACGCTTATGAGCAAATTGACAGCCAACGGGGACAATTTAAGCGTTTGGGTGTACGCGGTGATTGGGAGAACCCCTATATCACTTTGAAGCCTGAGTATGAGGCACAGCAAATTAAAGTATTTGGAGAAATGGCTAAAAAGGGCTACATTTACAAGGGTAAAAAGCCTGTTTATTGGTCTCCGTCATCTGAATCTGCATTGGCTGAAGCTGAAATTGAATATAAAGATAAACGTTCACCATCGATTTATGTCGGATTTAAAGTAAAAGATGGAAAGAACGTATTAGATAACGATACGCAAATCATCATTTGGACAACAACACCTTGGACGATTCCTGCCAACCTTGGAATTTCTGTTCATCCGGAGCTTAATTATGCTGTTGCTGAAGCAAGTGGCCAAAAATATCTTGTTGCTGAAGATTTATTGTCGTCAGTCGCAAAAGAGTTCGAATGGGAAGACCATAATGTTGTGAAAACAATTAAAGGAAGCGATCTGGAGCATGTAATTGCTGAGCATCCCCTTTATGGACGTGACTCCCTTGTGATGCTGGGCGAGCATGTAACTACAGATGCTGGTACTGGCTGTGTTCACACAGCTCCTGGCCATGGGGAAGACGATTTCCATGTTGGTATGAAATACGGATTGGACGTATTATGCCCGGTAGATGATAAAGGAAACATGACAAATGAAGCTCCCGGTTTTGAAGACTTGTTCTATGATGCAGCCAACAAACCAATCACGGAAAAGCTTGAGGAAGTTGGCGCTTTATTAAAGCTAACATTCATTACTCACTCTTATCCGCATGACTGGAGAACAAAAAAGCCGGTTATTTTCCGTGCGACAGCACAATGGTTTGCATCCATTAAGGATTTCCGCAATGAACTTTTAGAAGCTGTTAAGGAAACGAATTGGTATCCTGCATGGGGTGAAACGAGACTGTTCAACATGGTCCGCGACCGCGGAGATTGGTGTATTTCCCGTCAGCGCGTCTGGGGTGTTCCAATTCCTGTCTTTTATGCTGAAAGTGGAGAAGAAATCATTACAGATGAGACAATCGAACATGTGTCAAATCTTTTCCGCGAAAATGGTTCAAATATTTGGTTTGAAAAAGAAGCCAAGGAATTGCTTCCTGAAGGGTTCACTCATCCTGGCAGCCCGAACGGCCAATTTACGAAAGAAACGGATATCATGGACGTTTGGTTTGACTCTGGTTCTTCCCACCAGGCTGTTCTTTTAGAACGAGATGATCTTCAGCGTCCTGCGGACTTATACCTTGAGGGATCCGACCAGTACCGTGGTTGGTTTAACTCTTCGTTATCGACTGCAGTTGCTGTGACAGGAAAAGCTCCTTATAAAGGTGTTCTAAGCCATGGTTTTACCCTGGACGGCGAAGGCAGAAAAATGAGTAAGTCCATCGGCAACGTTGTTGTGCCGGCTAAAGTTATGAACCAGCTTGGTGCTGACATCCTTCGTTTATGGGTTGCGTCTGTTGATTACCAGGCAGATGTCCGTGTTTCCGATGCAATCTTGAAACAGGTTGCTGAAGTGTACCGCAAGATCCGCAACACTTTCCGTTTCTTGCTTGGAAATCTTGCTGACTTTAATCCTGCAACTGATTCAGTTGCATTTGAAAATCTGCGTGAAGTTGATCAGTTCATGCTTGTTAAGCTTAATAAATTGATTAAGAGCGTGCGTGAGTCTTATGACCGCTATGAATTTGCAGGCATCTACCACGCAGTCAATAATTTCTGTACATTGGATCTAAGTGCGTTTTATCTTGATTTTGCAAAAGATGTTCTCTACATTGAAGCAAAAGATAATGCAGAGCGCCGTGCGATCCAAACAGTACTTTATGAGAGCCTGATTGCTCTTACAAAACTTGTAGCGCCAATTCTGTCCCATACAGCAGATGAAGTTTGGAGCTTTATCCCAAATGTGCAAGAAGAGAGTGTACAATTAACTGATATGCCGGAATATCAAGAGCTTCCAAATGCGAAGCAGCTTGAAGAAAAATGGACGGCATTTATGAAGCTTCGCGATGACGTTTTAAAGGCATTGGAAGAAGCCCGCAATGAAAAGGTTATCGGTAAATCACTGACAGCGAAAGTCACTCTTTATGTTAACGATCATGCTAAAAACCTACTGGATTCTATCCAGGAAAACCTTCAGCAGCTCTTTATCGTTTCTGGCTTTGAAGTAGCAGGCAGCCTGGAAGATGCTCCTGAAAACGCAATGAAATTTGAAAACTCCGCAATTGCTGTTACCAAAGCAGAAGGTGAGACATGCGAGCGCTGCTGGACAGTAACACCGGAAGTTGGCCAGACTGAAGGCTACGATACACTTTGCCCTCGCTGTGCTGATGTTGTAAAAAATAACTATAGCCATTTGGCGTAATAATTGAACAGTCCCCTGGTTCAGGGGGCTGTTTTATTTTAGGCTATGTACCTTCTTGGACTTTATTTAAGGCTCTTTTCTAAAAGATTGTTGTTTATTTATGATTTTGTGATTAAAAACCATTGAAAAATCAACCTCTCCACACTACTTGTTTAAGTAGCAGCAAAATGCGCGAAAACAGCCTTATCTAAAGAACGGGTAACGGAAACAAAAGCGGATGTATACCGGATCTTTTTCTTTTAACACGGAGTAAGGGAACAAAAGAGGGACATACATGCCAAAATTTTCGTTAAGCTCAAGGAATGGGAACAAAAAAAGTATACATACCGAAACTTTATCTTTAAGTGTGAGGAAAGGGAACAAAAGGAAGGCTGAATTTTTGCCTCAGCTTTATGAAAGGAAAGAAAAAGTGATACCTAGAGAAATGTTCCAAGAGTTTTAATAAATAATTCCACCTTCGTTAAATGTTGTGCCGTTTGCTAAAAGTTTGCCCGTGTCTGGAAACGCCTCCGAGAAATAATAAAGGAAACACCAATAGAACGGAGGAAAAAGGCATGGATGCAAAAGCAGAAGGGCTCTATTCAGAACTCCGTAATACAAGACAAGAAATATTGGAAAGACTGATGGAAGGCAATAGTTCAGCTTTGATTAAACCAATTTTATTGGAAGAACTGCATGACATTGAGCAAACGCTTAGAAAAATTGAAAATGGCGATTATGGGAAATGTGAAATTTCCGGTGAACTGCTTCCTGCAGATTTGCTTGAAATGATACCGACCTTAAAAACGATGGAGGATTGCAGCATGCTCGGGAAATATTACCGAAAGTCGATCTATCATTGAGTTTAAGCGTGTGCTGTGTTTTTTATTCAGTTTGTGCTAAAATGCAAAGGTAATGATATGAGATATGGGGGTTGCCTTTGTGTTTTATTACATAATTGCTTTGTTCGTGATTGCTCTTGACCAGCTGACAAAATGGCTGATTGTAAAGAACTTCGAATTAGGGGAAAGTGTGAAGGTTATTGAAGACTTTCTCTATATTACATCGCACCGCAACCGTGGCGCTGCTTGGGGTATCCTGCAGGGTCAAATGTGGTTTTTCTATGTGATAACCGTCATTGTCATCATTGGAATTATTTATTACATTCAAAAAGCAGCTAAAGGCAAAATGCTACTGGGTGTCTCTTTGGGATTAATGCTGGGCGGAGCGATTGGAAACTTTATTGACAGAGTATATCGGAAAGAGGTTGTTGATTTTATCAACACCTATATTTTTGGCTATGACTTCCCCGTTTTCAATATTGCTGACTCGGCATTGGTGATTGGAGTAGGCATGCTGATGATTCAGATGCTGCTTGAAGAGAGAGAAGCAAAGAAGGAGAAATCTTATGGAGAAAATGGAACACATCATTCCTGAGGAACAGGCAGGAGAAAGAATAGATAAAGTACTATCCACGCTTAATGCAGAGTGGTCAAGAACCCAGGTTCAGCAATGGATTAAGGATGGCAATGTTCTTGTAAATGGGCAAAAGCCGAAAACAAATTATAAATGCACAGTGAATGACCGTATTGAGATCACCATACCCGATCCCGAAGAATTGGATGTTGTCCCTGAAGAAATGGACTTGGATATTTATTATGAGGATCAGGATGTCCTTGTTGTGAATAAACCTAAAGGAATGGTCGTCCATCCTGCAGCTGGGCACGGAACCGGCACCCTTGTAAACGGCCTGATGGCCCACTGCAAAGATCTTTCAGGGATAAATGGTGTTATGAGACCTGGAATCGTTCATCGTATAGATAAGGATACATCAGGACTTCTCATGGTTGCCAAAAACGATTTGGCTCATGAAAGCCTTGTTAACCAGCTTATGAAAAAAACGGTAACACGTAAATACCGCGCCATCGTCCATGGAGTTATTCCCCATGATTATGGAACCATTGATGCACCGATTGCCAGAGACCCTAAGGATCGTCAAAGTATGACAGTAGTGGACAATGGCAAACATGCAGTCACTCATTTTCATGTCCTCGAACGTTTTAAGGATTTCACACTTGTTGAATGCCAGCTGGAAACAGGCAGGACCCATCAAATCCGTGTGCATATGAAATATATCGGGTATCCCCTTGCAGGAGATCCAAAATACGGGCCAAGGAAAACCCTGGATCTGGGAGGGCAAGCCCTTCATGCGGGAGTGCTGGGATTTGATCACCCAAGGACGGGAGAGTATCTGGAATTTGAAGCATCCCTTCCTTCTTATTTTCAAGAGCTCATAGATAATCTTGCAAATAATCGTTGACAACTGTCCATATGTGCTATAAGATGACTATAGTTAAATAAGTCCTTTAAAACAGTCCCGTGAGGCTGGGAAGGAAACGGATTGGAATCGGGGATACTGTATCCTCATTCTGCAGCAGACGACTTCGTTTACCCTCTCGCCGTATCGGTGAGAGGGTTTTTTTATTATAAAAGAGGTGATCAGAATGCAGCAAAAAGCAATTGTCCTGGACGAACAAGCAATCAGGAGAGCACTGACAAGGATTGCCCATGAAATCATTGAGAAAAACAAAGGAATCGAGAATTGTATCCTGATTGGCATCCGGACTAGGGGGATATACCTGGCAAACCGCTTAGCGGAACGGATCGAACAGATAGAAGGAGCAAAAATTGCAGTTGGCGAGCTTGATATTACTTTATACAGAGATGACCTTACTAAAAAGACTGAAAATCAGGAACCGTTAGTCAAAGGCTCTGATATCCAAAAGGATATCAATGATCAAAAGGTTATCCTTGTGGATGATGTCCTTTATACAGGAAGGACGGTTAGAGCTGCCCTTGATGCACTGATTGATATCGGGAGGCCGTCTCAGATTCAGCTTGCTGTCCTTGTTGACCGGGGACATAGAGAGCTGCCAATAAGAGCTGATTATGTAGGTAAAAACATACCAACTTCAAGTTCGGAGAAAATCGTAGTTGAGCTGAAGGAAGTAGATGAAAACGATCAAGTAAGCATATTCGAAAAATAAATAGTCCTTTTAAATGCAGTCCAGAGAGGCTGACAAAGGGGAACTCAGCAGAAGCGGTCTGTCTTTTGCTGTCCTCTTTCACCCTCTTTGCGCCTTACTTGCAAAGAGGGTTTTTTAATAAAACAAAGAGGAGAGATTTGAATGAATAAACCAATTTTAGACATAAATGACATCCCATCACCGGCCCACTGGCTGACATTAAGCTTACAGCACTTATTCGCAATGTTCGGAGCAACCATTTTAGTACCATACTTGGTCGGGTTAAACCCCGCGATTGCCTTGATTTCCAGCGGACTTGCAACCATTGCCTTTCTAATCATTACAAAATGGCAGGTACCGGCATACCTCGGGTCATCTTTCGCTTTTATCGCTCCAATCATCGCTGCAAAAGCAGCCGGCGGCCCGGGAGCAGCCATGATCGGAAGCTTTATGGCAGGCCTTGTTTACGGAGCTGTTGCATTAATCATCAAAAAAGCAGGCTACCGCTGGATCATGAACCTGCTTCCGCCAATTGTAGTAGGTCCAGTCATCATCGTAATCGGGCTGGCACTTGCAGGCACAGCAGTCGGCATGGCAATGAATAACCCTGAAACAGGTGAATACAGCATGCTGCATTTCTCTGTAGCGCTTGTAACGCTGGCAGCAACAATCATCTTCTCCATCTATGCAAAGGGCATGCTCAGCATGGTGCCAATTCTGGCAGGAATCATAATTGGATATGTTTATGCACTGGCAATGGGCATAATCGACTTCTCATTAGTTCAGCAGGCAGCCTGGTTTGAAATGCCTGAGTTCTTGTTTCCTTTCGCAGATTATGAAGTAAGGATAACACTTGATCTGGCGCTTCTAATGATTCCGGTAGCAGTAGTAACGATCTCAGAGCATATCGGCCATCAGCTTGTACTTGGAAAAGTAGTCGGAAAAGATTATATTAAGGAACCTGGATTGCACCGTTCCATTCTTGCAGACGGAACAGGAACTATGATTTCAGCATTAATCGGAGGACCGCCAAAAACAACATACGGTGAAAACATCGGTGTATTGGCCATCACTAAAATCTACAGTGTCTATGTACTGGCAGGTGCCGCAGTCATTGCGATAATCTTTGGATTCATCGGTAAGGTTACAGCCCTAATCAGCTCCATTCCGACACCCGTTATGGGCGGAGTATCCATCCTGCTGTTCGGTATCATCGCTTCATCTGGCTTAAGAATGCTTGTTGACAGCAAAGTGGACTTCGGAAACAACCGCAACCTGGTTATTGCATCAGTCATCCTTGTACTGGGAATTGGCGGAGCGCATATTGAAATCTGGGCATTCAAACTAGAAGGAATGGCCCTGGCTGCGATCAGCGGCGTCCTTCTAAATCTGATTCTTCCAGGCAGAGAAGAAGCTAAAGATGACATGCTTGAAAGTGAAAACGAAAAAAAAACGAATGTAGCATAACACGTTTTAACTAGGTCCAGAGAGACTTAAAAGGGTGTTGGCGGCAATTTGGCTAAACGGGACCAGTGTACCCAAATGCCAGGTGGCCTCAACTATGCAGCACCCTGACCGAATTGGCAGGGTGCTTTTTTATGGAAAACTGTGTAAAACTAATTGCGGATTATCAACACCCAAGTTTCAAAGATCCTTATTGAAAAGCTCTTAAATAAAAGAGGAGGGAAAATATGAAACATTTGCTTACTACCTCAGATTTAGAGATAGAAGAAATTTATAACATTCTGGGTGACGCGCAGTACTTTTTAAATGGCGGAACATGGACACCTGAAAACAAGGTTTTTGTCGCCAACCTCTTTTTTGAAAATAGTACGAGAACAAAATGCAGCTTTGAAGTGGCAGAAAGACGGCTTGGACTGGATATTATCCCTTTTGAAGTAAGCACTTCAAGTGTTTCAAAGGGTGAATCATTATACGATACGGTCAAAACACTTGAAGCGATTGGTGTGCATGCAGTTGTCATCCGCCATAGCAAGGATCGATACTTTGATGAACTGACAGGCAGAGGCGGGGTTTCCATTCTGAATGCCGGAGACGGATGCGGACACCATCCTACACAGTCATTACTTGATTTACTGACAATCAAGCAGGAATTCGGAACTTTTGAAGGCTTAAAAGTAGCAATTATTGGAGATATTTCACATAGCCGGGTGGCCAGATCAAATGCGGATGCACTTGTCCGGCTTGGAGCAAACGTTGTTTTTTCAGGACCTAATGAATGGTTTGATGATGAAATGCTTGAAAATGGCGTTTATGAAGATATAAACACAGCCATCGAAACCTCTGATGTCGTAATGCTTTTAAGAATCCAGCATGAACGGCATGAGTCGAAGGCAAACCGTACTGCTGGAGAGTATCACCTTGCTTACGGATTAACAGAAGAACGAGAGAAAAAAATGAAGCCGAAAAGCATTATCATGCATCCTGCACCGGTAAATCGAGGCGTAGAGATTGCAGATAGTTTGGTAGAATGCGAGCGTTCCAGAATTTTCAAACAGATGCAAAATGGAGTATTCATCCGGATGGCAGTTTTGAAAAGATCCATTGAACAAATTGAAGGGGGAGCTAATTATGTCAACATTAATCAAAAATGGCCAGTTGCTTACTAATAAAGGGGAATTTCGAGTAGCTGATATTTACATAGAATCCGGAAAGATCGCCGAAATTGGCACGAATATTAAAAGAGAAGCACAGGAAATTATTGATGCACAAGGTTTACTTGTTGCTCCAGGCTTTATAGACCTGCATATACACTTGCGCGAGCCAGGCGGAGAAAAGAAGGAGACAATTGAAACCGGGACTAAGGCTGCTGCCAAAGGCGGTTTTACAACTGTTGCGGCGATGCCGAATACAAGGCCGGTTCCTGATACGAAGGAACAGCTTGAAAAATTGAACAAGCGGATTGAAGAGAAAGCAGCTGTCAAAGTTCTGCCGTATGCATCAATTACGATCCGTGAGCTTGGTCAGGAATTAACTGATTTTAAAGCACTTAAAGAAGCTGGAGCATTTGCCTTTACAGACGATGGAGTGGGAATTCAGTCAGCAGCAATGATGCTTGACGCTATGAAGCAAGCAGCAGAAATCAATATGCCGATTGTCGCCCATTGTGAAGAAAATACCCTCATTAACAAAGGTTCTGTACATGATGGAGTTTTTGCTAAAGAGCATGGGCTGAACGGTATTCCTTCCGTCTGTGAGTCTGTACAAATTGCAAGGGATGTCCTGCTTGCAGAAGCAGCCGGCTGCCATTATCATGTCTGCCACATCAGCACGAAGGAATCTGTAAGAGTGGTAAGAGATGCAAAGCGCGCGGGGATCAAGGTCACTGCGGAAGTAACCCCGCATCACCTCCTGCTTTGTGACGAAGACATTCCAGGTCTGGATCCAAACTTTAAAATGAACCCGCCGTTAAGAGGTGCAGAAGATAGAGACGCCTTAATCGAGGGGCTGCTGGACGGGACGATTGATTTTATCGCAACCGACCATGCTCCACATACAACAGGGGATAAAGCGGAGGGCATGGTGCTGGCGCCTTTCGGAATTGTCGGCTTGGAAACAGCCTTTCCGCTGCTTTACACCCATTTTGTAGAGAAAGAAATTTTTACACTAAAGCAACTGATCGATTACTTAACAGTTAAACCTGCAGAGGCATTCAGCCTTCAGTCAGGAAGAATAGAAACTGGAGCAGAGGCTGACTTGGTTCTACTGGACTTGAACCATCAGGAAAAAATTAATCCTGCAGAATTTTTATCAAAAGGAAAAAACACGCCATTCTCTGGCTGGGATTGTAAAGGCTGGCCAGTATTGACAATGGTTGACGGAAAAATTGCCTGGAACAGAGGGAGTGTAAAAGCATGAAAAAACAGCTGATTCTGGAAGATGGAACTATTTTTATCGGAAAAGGGTTTGGAAGTGATGTAAATTCAATTGGAGAGATTGTATTCAATACAGGGATGACAGGTTATCAGGAAATCTTGTCAGACCCTTCCTACTGCGGGCAAATTGTTACTCTTACTTATCCATTAATCGGAAACTACGGAATCAACCGGGATGACTTTGAATCCATTTCTCCTGCGATTTCAGGGTTTATTGTAAAAGAAGCAAGCGAGTATCCTTCCAACTGGAGAAATGAGCAGTCATTGAACGAATATTTCAAGATGAAGAATATTCCGGGTATTGCGGGAATCGATACAAGAAAATTAACAAGAATCATCCGCCGGCATGGAACGCTTAAAGGGGCTATCTGCAGCATGAATGAAAACCCTGAAACGATCATCGAAAAATTGCGTGCAACCATGCTGCGCAACGACCAGGTAAAGCAGGTTTCTACTAAGACATCTTATCCAAGCCCAGGGCGCGGCAGCAGGGTTGTCCTCGTAGATTTCGGAATGAAGCACGGTATTTTAAGGGAACTAAATAAGCGGGATTGTGATGTGATTGTTGTTCCTTACAATACTTCAGCTAAAGAAATTCTCAGCTTGAGCCCTGACGGTGTCATGCTGTCCAATGGACCTGGGGACCCGAAAGATGTTCCGGAAGCCATCACAATGATTAAGGAACTATTAGGTAATGTGCCTATTTTCGGGATTTGCCTGGGCCATCAGCTCTTTGCATTGGCGTGCGGTGCCAATACAGAAAAAATGAAATTTGGCCACCGGGGCTCTAATCATCCAGTAAAAGATCTGAGTACTGGAAAAGTAGCTTTAACTTCACAGAACCATGGTTATTCAGTTGAAGAAAATTCAATAGCGGGCACACCGCTTGAAATTACTCATATTGCGTTAAACGATGGAACGATCGAAGGGCTGAAACATAAAGAAGTACCAGCTTTTACCGTACAATACCACCCGGAAGCTTCACCAGGACCAGAAGATGCAAACGGGTTATTTGAACAATTCCTGCAAATGATTGAAACACAAAAAGAGGAAGGTGCTGCAGCATGTCAAAGCGTACAGATATAAAAAGCATTTTAGTAATCGGATCGGGACCTATTGTAATCGGCCAGGCAGCAGAGTTTGACTATGCGGGCACACAGGCCTGCATCGCTTTGAAAGAGGAAGGCTATCGCGTAATCCTAGTAAATTCAAACCCGGCAACGATTATGACTGATACAGAAATTGCTGACGCGGTGTACATAGAACCGCTAACCCTCGAATTTGTCAGCCGTATCATCCGGAAAGAGCGTCCAGATGCGCTTGTTCCGACACTGGGTGGCCAAACTGGCTTGAATCTGGCTGTCGAGCTGGCTGAATCTGGTGTCTTGGAGGAATGCGGCGTTGAGATTCTTGGAACAAAATTATCTGCCATTCAGAAAGCAGAAGACCGAGATCTTTTCCGCAATTTGATGAATGAGCTTGACGAGCCTGTACCTGAAAGTGAAATTATTCATAACCTGGATGAAGCATTCGAATTTGTAAATAAAATCGGGTATCCGGTAATTGTTCGCCCTGCTTTCACTCTCGGAGGTACCGGCGGGGGAATCTGTCATGATGAAGAAGAATTAATTGAAATTGTGGCAAGCGGCTTGAAGAACAGCCCTGTTACCCAATGCCTTCTTGAAAAGAGCATCGCAGGATTCAAGGAAATAGAGTATGAAGTAATGAGAGATTCCAATGACAATGCGATTGTTGTCTGTAATATGGAAAATTTTGATCCGGTCGGCATCCATACAGGCGATTCCATTGTTGTAGCACCAAGCCAGACTCTCAGTGACCGCGAGTACCAGCTGCTGAGAAACACTTCACTAAAAATTATACGCGCATTAGAGATTGAAGGAGGCTGTAATGTTCAGCTCGCGTTGGATCCACACAGTTTCAATTACTACATCATAGAAGTAAATCCACGTGTCAGCCGTTCCTCTGCACTGGCATCAAAAGCTACAGGTTATCCGATTGCGAAGCTTGCAGCAAAGATTGCAGTAGGACTGACACTTGACGAAATGATGAACCCTGTTACTGGAAAAACTTATGCCTGCTTCGAACCGGCTCTGGATTATATCGTTTCAAAAATTCCGCGCTGGCCGTTTGATAAATTTGAATCTGCAAACCGGTCTCTTGGAACACAGATGAAGGCAACCGGAGAAGTAATGGCGATCGGACGTACGCTGGAAGAATCTTTACTAAAAGCAGTCCGCTCACTTGAAGCAAATATCCACCATCTTGAATTGAAGGATGCTGAACTAATCTCAGATGAATTGATTGAAAAACGGATAAGAAAAGCAGGCGACGAGCGCCTGTTTTATATCGGGGAAGCTATTCGCAGGGGAGTAACCATTGATGCGATCCATGAGTGGAGCAAGATCGACCTGTTCTTCCTGCACAAGATTAGTAAAATAATAGCCTTTGAGAAAGTATTAGCTGAAAAGCCGTTTGACCAGGAAACAGGAAAAGTGGCAAAAGAAATGGGATTTGCCGATTCGGTAATCGCCAAGCTTTGGGGAGCCAAGGAAATCGAAGTATACAGCTGGAGGAAATCCAATAATATCGTCCCTGTTTACAAAATGGTTGATACGTGTGCTGCGGAGTTTGAATCTGAAACACCATACTTCTATGGAACGTATGAAGATGAAAACGAATCTTTGGTAACAGACCGCAAGAGTGTCGTTGTCCTCGGATCTGGTCCAATCCGCATTGGCCAGGGAGTAGAATTCGATTACTCAACAGTTCACGCAGTATGGGCCATTAAGGAAGCAGGCTATGAAGCAATCATCATAAATAATAATCCTGAAACTGTTTCAACAGACTTCAGTATTTCCGATAAACTCTACTTTGAACCGCTGACAATTGAAGATGTAATGCATATTATTGATTTGGAGCAGCCTGAAGGAGTGGTTGTACAGTTTGGCGGGCAGACAGCCATCAACCTGGCTGCAAAGCTGGTAGAAAGAGGCGTGAAAATTCTCGGAACTTCCCTTGAGAACCTTGATCGAGCAGAAGACCGTGACAAATTCGAGCAAGCTCTTACTGAATTGGCTATTCCAATGCCAAAGGGAAAAACAGCTTTATCAGTGGAACAGGCTGTCACAATAGCAAGTGAAATCGGCTATCCTGTGGTGGTTCGTCCATCTTATGTACTTGGCGGAAGAGCGATGGAGATCGTGTACAAAGAAGAAGAGCTGCTTCACTATATGGAAAATGCGGTTAAAGTAAATCCGGAGCACCCGGTATTAATAGACCGTTATTTGACCGGAAAAGAAATTGAAGTAGATGCGATTTCTGATGGCGAGAATGTTCTTATCCCAGGTATTATGGAGCATATTGAAAGAGCCGGCGTCCACTCTGGGGATTCAATCGCGGTTTATCCTCCGCAAAATATTTCAGAGGAAATCAAAGAAAAGCTGGTTGAGTACACGCAAAAGATGGCAAAAGGACTGGGGATTATCGGTCTTCTAAACATCCAGTATGTAATCGCTAAAGGGGAGGTATATGTGCTTGAAGTTAATCCTCGCTCAAGCCGGACGGTGCCTTTCTTGAGCAAAATTACAAATGTACCAATGGCCAAAATAGCTACAAAGGTTATTTTAGGACAGTCATTGGCCAACCAGGGGTACGGATCTGGACTTCTTCCAGAAAGAAGCGGCGTGTTTGTTAAGGTTCCGGTCTTCTCCTTTGCCAAGCTGAGAAGAGTGGACATCACTTTAGGGCCGGAAATGAAATCAACCGGGGAAGTTATGGGGAAAGACACAACGTTAGAAAAAGCCCTTTATAAAGGCCTTGTTGCTTCCGGCATGAAAATTCAGCCATTCGGAACCGTGCTTATGACAGTAGCGGACAAAGATAAAGAAGAAGCCCTGCAGCTCGCAAAACGTTTCGTGTCTATAGGCTACAGACTGATGGCGACAAGCGGAACAGCTTTATTTCTTCAATCTGCCGGCATACCTGTTAAAGTGACCGGAAAGATCGGATCTGAAGGGCAAAACCTTCTGGATGTAATTAGAAATGGCGAAGCACATTTTGTGATTAATACGTTAACAAAAGGCAAACAGCCAGCCCGGGATGGATTCCGAATCCGCCGTGAATCTGTTGAAAATGGCGTACCATGCCTAACTTCACTGGATACGGCTGAAGCAATCCTTCGAGTGATTGAATCTATGAATTTCTCCGCGGATGCGATGGATAAACCAGAACAAATTCGGGAGGCTGTTCTATCTTGATCAAGCAGGAAATATGCACAGTAATCGCTCAACATAAAATTGCAAATAACATTTACGAGCTCACCCTTCAAGGTGAGCTTGTCCATGAAATGACCGAGCCAGGTCAATTCGTCCATTTAAAAGTATCAGAGGGCTTTGATCCCATGCTTAGAAGGCCGATCAGTATTGCTGAAATCGCTCCTGACTTGAGTCAATTTAAGATGATTTACAGGGCTGAAGGCAGGGGCACGGTTAAGCTTTCAGAGAGAAAAGCTGGTGATGCTGTTGATGTGTTGGGCCCTTTAGGAAATGGCTTCCCTGTCCACGAAGCAAAACCAGGGGATACAGCCCTGCTTGTTGGCGGAGGGATTGGTGTACCGCCGCTTTATGAGTTGTCCAAGCAGCTTGTAAAACTGGGCGTAAAGGTAGTTCATATACTAGGCTTTCAGACAGAGAGTGCTGCCTTTTATAAAGAAAAATTTTCGAAACTCGGAGAAACCTATATTGCCACAGCCGATGGCAGCCTTGGGACAAAGGGCTTTGTCACGAATGTAATAGATGAATTGAAACTGGACTTCGATATTCTTTATTCCTGCGGCCCGACACCAATGCTTAAGGCACTGGAAAGTCAGTATCGACATAAAAACGTATATCTGTCACTTGAAGAACGGATGGGCTGCGGAATCGGCGCATGCTTTGCCTGTGTCTGCCATACCGGAGATGATCCTGCAGGCTACAGCTATAAAAAGGTTTGCAGTGACGGACCAGTTTTTAAAGCAGGGGAGGTTGTTATATGAGCTCATTAAACATTAGCCTTCCAGGGCTTGATTTAAAAAATCCAATTATGCCGGCATCAGGGTGTTTTGGATTTGGCAGAGAATTTAGCCAGCTCTACGATTTGAGTAAGCTGGGAGCGATTATGATTAAAGCGACCACTTCTGAACCTCGATTTGGAAATCCAACCCCAAGAGTTGCGGAAACTTCAGCAGGTATGCTGAACGCGATTGGGCTGCAAAATCCGGGATTAGAAAAAGTTGTGAATGAAGAGTTAGTGTGGCTCGAGCAATTTGATGTACCCATCATAGCTAATGTTGCCGGTTCACAGGAAGAAGATTATGTTGCTGTGGCAAAAAGAATTTCAGCTGCCAAGAATGTGCATGCTCTTGAACTTAACATCTCTTGCCCGAACGTCAAAACAGGTGGAATTGCCTTTGGAACGATTCCAGAAACAGCCAGGAACTTAACAAAAAAAGTAAAAGAAGTTTCAGAAGTTCCCGTATATGTAAAGCTTTCTCCGAATGTCACAAATATAGTAGAATTGGCAAAAGCAGTAGAGGATGGCGGCGCAGACGGATTAACGATGATCAACACGCTAATTGGCATGAGACTGGACCTGAAAACAGGCAATCCAATTCTGGCAAATAAAACTGGGGGCCTTTCAGGACCTGCGATAAAGCCGGTTGCACTAAGAATGATTTATGAAGTCAGCCAGCAGGTATCCCTTCCGATTATCGGAATGGGCGGAATCGAATCTGCCGAGGATGTAATAGAGTACTATTATGCAGGAGCAAGTGCAGTGGCCGTTGGTACAGCGAATTTCGTAGACCCGTTTGTCTGTCCGAAGATTATTGATGAGCTGCCTGAACTTTTAAAAAATCTCGGCTATGAACATATATCAGAGTGTACAGGAAGGAGTTGGAAGAAACATGAACAAGCCGCTTATTATTGCTCTTGATTTTGCAGGGAAAAATGATGTAAATCGTTTTCTTGCACACTTTGAGAATGAGAAACTATTTTTGAAAGTTGGGATGGAGTTATTTTACCAGGAGGGGCCATCCATTGTTTATGAATTAAAAGAAAAAGGACATGAGATTTTCCTGGATCTTAAACTCCATGACATTCCGAATACAGTAAAGAATGCGATGAAAGGCCTGGCAGGACTAGGCTGCGATATGATCAACGTTCATGCTGCCGGGGGAAAATCCATGATGGAAGCTGCTCTTGAAGGGCTGGAAGCAGGCCGCGGATCTGGCAAAAGGCCATTCTGCATTGCAGTTACCCAGCTTACAAGCACTTCTGAACAGCAAATGAAATCAGAGCAATTAATACCTGTATCACTGAATGAATCAGTTCTGCATTTTGCCAGTCTTTCCAAAGAGGCGGGGCTTGATGGTGTTGTATGTTCAAGTTTTGAAGCAAAAGAAATCAGTGCCCGTTTAGGAGAAACTTTTTTAACGGTTACACCAGGGATCCGGATGTTATCAGATAATTGCGGGGATCAAAAGAGGGTTGCCACACCTGAGTTCGCAAGAGCGGAGGGAGCCTCAGCCATTGTGGTTGGACGTTCAATAACAAAGTCGGAAAATCCTTTGGAAAAATATATGCAATGCAAGCAATCATGGGAGGGCGTACTCAATGAAGCGTAAAATAGCAGAAAGATTACTGGACATCAAGGCAGTTGCATTAAACCCAAACGATCCATTCACCTGGTCATCAGGACTGCGTGCCCCAATTTATTGCGATAATCGTTTGACACTATCCTACCCTGCTGTAAGGAAAGAAATTGCTGCTGGCCTTCAGGAAATCATTAATGAAAAGTTTCCTGATGCCGAGCTCATCGCTGGAACAGCTACAGCCGGCATTCCGCATGCAGCCTGGACAAGTGACTTAATGGATCTCCCTATGTGCTATGTCCGCTCTAAGGCAAAAGGGCATGGCAAAGGCAAGCAAATTGAAGGAAAAGCTGAAGCGGGACAGAAGGTAGTTGTTGTAGAGGACCTGATTTCAACTGGGGGAAGCGCAATAACTGCGGTAAAGGCGCTAAGAGAAGCAGGCTGTGAAGTATTGGGTGTTGCCGCGATCTTTACATACCAGCTTGAAAAAGGCAAAGAAATGCTTGCTGAAGAGAATATTGAGGCAATCACTTTGACAGATATCGAAGCTCTAACAGATGTAGCAATCGAGATGGGTTATATTCAGGAAGAGGATATGGAGAAATTGATGGAGTGGCGTAAAGACCCTGCCGAGTGGGGGAAGGTTAAGCAATAACCTGCTTAGTGTAAATTGAATTTAGGAATGGCTTAAATAGGTTTGTTGTTCCTAAAATATCGATATCCAGTTTTGAAAAATTAATTTTCATAAAGAAAAAAGCAAGCATCTTTTGCTTGCTTTTTCTTTTAATTACTTAATTTTGTTTTAAAGACAGTACTATCTCTTCATCCGGTGTAACATACACTGTCTGCTGATGGTCATAGATCACAAATCCCGGCTTAGCGCCGCTCGGTTTTTTTACATGCCGAACCTGGGTGAAGTCCACCGGTACTGAGCTGGAACTGCGGGCTTTGCTGAAGTAAGCAGCAAGGGAAGCGGCTTCGAGTATAGTTTGCTCGGCTGGCTGCTTGCTGCGGATAACAACATGGGACCCCGGTATATCCTTTGTATGCAGCCAAATTTCATCTCTCGCTGCCACCTTGTTGGTTAAATAATCATTTTGCTTATTATTTTTCCCAACCAATATTTCTGTGCCGTCTGTGGCCATATAACGGTCAAGGTTGGGCTTAATGTTTTGATGTTTTTTGCCGCCGCGCTTTTGTCTTTCTCTTATATAACCGCCATCAACAAGCTCTTCTCTAATTTCGGCAATATCCCTCGTTGAAGCCGTTTCCACCTGCTGTAAGAGAGAATCGAAGTAGGCTGCTTCTTCTTCAGCTTTTTTAATTTGCTCTTTCACAACAATGATTGCGTTCTTCGCCTTTTGGTATTTTGTAAAGTATTTTTGTGCATTCTCGGATGGTGACTTACGTGGATCCAATGGAATTACAACGGTTCCGCCATCTTCATCATAATAATTGATAACTTCAACTTCTTTCATTCCTTTTTGAATTGCATAGATATTAGCCGTAATCAGTTCGCCGAATAATTGATGCTTATCGGCATTTTCAGCTTCCTTCAATGTTCTTTTCAGTTTTTCGATTTTCTTTTCATTTTTTTCTTTTTCATTCACAATGAAGCGCTCCAGGTCATTTGATTGCTGTTTGACCCGGTCTCTTTCAGCTTTTCCGAAATAGTAGCGGTCAAGCATGTCGCTTAGTGAATTGAACTCGCGGCTTTTGCCTTTTAAATGCTGGAGCGGAAATAAGTAAAAGTTTTCTTTTTGTTCTCCAGCTGTGATAGACGGTTGTATGGAATGGTTTTTCACAAGGTTAATAAAATGCAACAAGCTTTTTGGAACCGTTGTCCGGTTGGCAAGGCCTGCATGGTGAATGACTTCTTTTGCAAAAAGCGGTGAAATTCCAGCAAAGCTTGAAACAATCTGTTTATCAATTTTACCGCTGTTAAAATCAATTTTGCATAATACTTCCTGTTCACTTGCCTCAAAGGGGTTATGTTTGTCTTGTGAAGGCGGAAGAACATACTCATGTCCCGGCAAAATTGCTCGGTGGCTATTAACCGCAAACGACACATGCTTAATGCTGTCCAGGATAATGTTTCGAGTTTTATCCACCAGCGTGATATTGCTGTGCCGGCCCATGATTTCCACGATTAACTGCTTATAGGACGTATCGCCAATCTCATTTCTTCCTTTCACTTCAAATATAATGATCCGGTCCAATCCAATTTGATGGACATCTTCAAGTATATATCCCTCTAAATGCTTCCTTAAAAGCATGCAGAACATTGGAGGTTCGGAAGGGTTTTCATGTGCCTCATTCGTAAGCTGTACTCTGGCATAGCTTGGATGCGCGGACAGCAAAACCTTGTGATTTTTGCCGTTTGCGCGCACAACCATGATAATTTCATTTTTAAAAGGCTGCTGGATTTTATTTATTCTTCCGCCTTTTAAAGTATTGTTGAGCTCTTCGGTCATAGCTCTTGTAAATAAACCGTCAAATGACATATTGGAACATCCTCTTCTATTGGAAATTGCTTTTGATATTGATTTGCTTCTCTGACATTTTTATTTAAAGTTATAGAATTATTCTTTCATTAAAATAATAAAAATCAAGTCTAAAGCCCCGATTCTATTTTGGTCTGTTTAAGATCTCTTACGATTTTTACCAGCTGGTTAACGGACGAAAGCTTTGAAAAGGTATGCAGGCGTTAATCCCGCTGATTAACGACGATAATCCGATCTGGAGAGCGGAAAAGGTAGTTAATCCTGCCGATTAACGACGATAATCCGTACCGGAGAGCGGAAAAGGTAGATAATCCCGCCGATTAACGACGATAATCCGATCTGGAGAGCGGAAAAGGTAGTTAATTCTGCCGATAAACGACGATAATCCGTACCGGAGAGCGGAAAAGGTAGTTAATGCCGCTGATTAACGACGGTAATCCGAGCCGGAGAGCGGAAAAGGTAGTTAATCCTGCCGATAAACGACCATAACCCAAATGCTATTCATTCTGTACAAGAAAGCGATCTTAGCAGTTAATCTCTTAATAGACAAACCGATTCCGCTTTTCTAATTAATAATAGCATTTTTTTGGACAGGGCTGAATAAGCTTTCTTTAGAGTGAGATTGGACAACTCTGCTTCACTTGAATTTAGCAAAAGAAGCAGGACGGTCCGCCGCATGGCGGATTCTCTTTAATGTCTAGCTGTGAGCGCTGCTGGAAGTGATGGATGCATCGTTTTAGCAAGCGGGAATTCGATTAATTCCAGTGTCCCAAGCCGCTCTCCGCTTTTCTCAAACCACAAAGGAGGAAGTGTGATGTCCGGATGAAGTTCCATGAAATGAACGAAAGAGAGGTCGAGCAAGCCTTAAATACAGATATTAAGGCGGGCTTAACGGAAGATGATGTAAAGAAACGGCGCAAACAATACGGCTATAACGAGTTAAAAGAGGGAGAAAAGCAGTCGGCTTTGCTCTTATTTTTTAGTCAATTTAAAGATTTCATGGTCCTTGTCTTATTAGCCGCCACCTTGATTTCAGGGCTGCTTGGTGAATATATTGATGCGATAGCAATTATTGCAATAGTGGTCATAAATGGGTTTTTAGGTTTTTTCCAGGAGAGGAAAGCAGAAAAATCGCTTCATGCACTTAAGGAATTATCAGCTCCCCAAGTAATTGCGCTCAGAGATGGCCAGTGGATGAAGATCCCTTCGAAAGAAGTAGTGGTAGGCGATCTTCTGAAATTTGTTACGGGTGACAGAATAGGGGCAGATGTGAGAATAGTAGAGTCGAATAGCCTGGAAATTGAGGAGTCCGCTTTAACAGGTGAATCTCTGCCTGTCCAGAAAACGACCGGGTCTTTAAAAACTGCCAATCTTGCCATAGGGGATATGGAAAATATGGCTTTTATGGGTACGATGGTGACCCGCGGCAATGGATTAGGTGTTGTAGTTGGAACAGGTATGAATACAGCTATGGGGCAAATTGCTGATCTCCTGCAGAATGCGGAAACAATGGTTACACCTTTGCAGCGCAGACTCGAACAGCTCGGCAAGATCTTGATTACTGCCGCTATTTTACTAACCGTGCTAGTCGTTGCAGCTGGGGTAGCGCAGGGCCAGGAGTTATATACAATGTTCCTTGCGGGTGTATCACTGGCTGTTGCTGCTATTCCAGAAGGACTTCCGGCAATCGTTACAGTAGCCCTGTCACTTGGTGTCCAAAGGATGATAAAGAAAAAGGCGATCGTCCGAAAGCTTCCGGCAGTCGAAACGCTCGGTTGTGCTTCTGTAATCTGCTCAGATAAAACCGGTACGATGACACAGAACAAGATGACGGTTACTCATTTATGGAGCGGCGGAAAAGAGTGGAGAGTTGACGGCATTGGCTATGAGCCACAAGGACAATTTTACCGCAATGATAATCAAATTGAACCTAAAAGTGATAAGGCGCTTCAGCAGATGCTCATGTTTGGGATGCTCTGCAACCATGCAGAGATACAGCAGAAAAATAATGAATTTATAATTGATGGGGATCCGACGGAAGGGGCATTGCTTGTAGCTGCTATGAAAGCGGGCTATAACCGGAGCAGTTTGTTGAATCAGTTCCGGATTATCAATGAGTTTCCATTTGATTCTGCCAGGAAAATGATGAGTGTTGTCGTTAAGGACCATAATGGCAGACAATTTATCGTGACAAAAGGAGCGCCAGATGTTTTAGCCGGCAAGAGTGAAGCGGTTCTTTGGGATGGAAAACGCCAGATATTAACCAGGGAGCTTACAGGCAAGATTCAGGGAGCGATTGAGGAACTGGCTTCGCAGGCATTAAGAACAATTGCGATCGGCTATAAAGAAATTCCTTCAAAGAACGTGATTCTTGACGAGAAAGAAGCAGAACAGGGGCTTACCTTCATTGGCTTGCAAGGGATGATCGATCCTCCTAGGCCTGAAGTCAGAGAAGCTGTCAAGGAATGCAAGGAAGCCGGGATCAAAACGGTCATGATTACTGGCGACCATGTCATTACAGCCCAGGCAATTGCCAAACAGTTAGGCATTTTAACAAAGGGCTCCCAAGTTCTTCAAGGGAAAGATCTTGCCGAGATGTCGGTTGAAGATCTTGAAGATGTGGTTGAGGATGTGGCCGTATTCGCAAGGGTATCACCAGAGCATAAGCTAAAGATTGTTAAGGCGCTTCAAAATAGAGGCCATATTGTTGCTATGACCGGAGACGGAGTCAATGATGCCCCTGCAATAAAAGCGGCAGATATAGGCATTTCGATGGGCATTACCGGAACAGACGTGGCTAAAGAGGCATCTGCTTTAGTACTACTGGATGACAATTTCGCTACGATAAAAGCCGCCATAAAAGAAGGAAGAAATATTTACGAAAACATCCGGAAATTTATCAGATACTTGCTTGCTTCTAACGTGGGAGAGATTCTTGTTATGCTTTTCGCAATGCTGCTTGCTCTTCCGCTGCCTTTAGTGCCTATCCAGATTCTCTGGGTCAACCTGGTAACCGACGGTCTGCCGGCAATGGCGCTAGGCCTTGACCAGCCGGAAGAAAATGTAATGAAGCGAAAACCGAGAAGCCCGAAGGAAGGTGTTTTCTCCAGGGGGCTGGGCTGGAAGGTTGTATCGAGAGGGTTTTTAATCGGGCTTGTCACATTGCTTGCGTTTATTTTTGCCTATAAAGCACACCCTGACCACCTGGCATACGCCCAGACTGTTGCTTTTGCCACTTTGGTTATGGCACAGCTGATCCATGTGTTTGATTGCCGTAGTGAAAAATCTGTTTTTTCAAGGAATCCTTTCGGCAATAAGTATTTGGTGTGGGCAGTTATCTCATCCCTTCTTTTAGTGCTCATTGTTATATACTATCCGCCGCTGCAGCCTATCTTCCACACGGTTCCGATTGACATGCGCGACTGGTTTATGATTACCGGACTGTCAGCTATTCCAACATTTTTGCTGGCCGGTACATTTTTGGCAAGAAAAACAAAATAAAATATGTTATAATCCTTAAGGTAGTAGAGATGACTCTATTACCTTTCTTTTTTGCGTAAAAAAAACTGCAAGTTATAATCCCCATAAATTACTATATCTTTATCATAGATGGCACAGTCTTTTTGTGAGCTGGATTGTTGTTCTTTTTTGAAGGGTTAACTGTTAGGCCATAGATCCTCTTAAAAGCTGTGCTTTTCCCAAAAGGAAGTGTAAGAAATGGTTGTAAGTATGACTGGCTTTGGCAGAAGCAAGAAAGATTCCGGGCAATTTTCTATTACTGTCGAAATTAAGACTGTAAACCATCGTTTTTCCGAGTTTCATATGCGTATGCCCAGGCAGCTGATGCACATGGAAGATAAAATTAAGAAAAAGCTTGGCGAGCATATTGGAAGAGGAAGAATAGAAGTTTATGTCACAATTGAAGGCGAAGGTTTGGCCAGCCGAAAAGTAAATGTTGACTGGGAACTTTTAGATGAATATTATCAATACATAACTGCAATTAAAACAAAGTACGATATCCAAAATGATCTTTCTATAGAGGACATTATTCGGGAAGAACTGATTGGCATAGAGGAAAAGGAAAAGGAAGCTGGCAATGAGGAATTGAGCCAGCATGTCCTTTCCGCTGCTGAAGAAGCATGCTTGCATCTAACCCAGATGCGTCAAGCTGAGGGGCTTGAGTTAGAGAAGGATGTCCGCTGCCATCTTGGTCTGCTTAGCCAAAGGGTAATCCTGCTGCGTGAGCTCTCTCCAAAAGTAGTTCAGCTATACCAGGAAAGATTGGAAAAGCGCATAAAAGATTATCTGGACGGCCAGATTGATGAATCAAGGATATTAACAGAGGTTGCGGTGTTTGCTGATAAAGCGGATATTAATGAGGAGCTGGCAAGGCTGCAAAGTCATATCAGCCAATTTGAAAAAACGCTTCAGCTAACAGAACCTGTTGGCAGAAAGCTTGATTTCCTTCTGCAGGAGATGAACAGGGAAGCCAATACGATTGGATCCAAGGCGAATGATGCGGCGATTGCTGCAGAAGTGGTTGAAATAAAGAGCCTGCTGGAAAAAATGAAGGAACAAATTCAAAATATTGAATAGCAGTTGTTTAGATTGCCGCTTTGGGGGTCAAAATAAATAACTGATGATTGGAGGACCCAAATGTCAATTAAACTGATCAATATCGGCTTTGGCAATATTGTCTCTGCCAACCGGATAATTTCTATAGTAAGTCCTGAATCTGCCCCAATTAAACGGATCATTCAGGACGCGCGTGACAGGGGCTCTTTGATTGATGCGACATATGGGAGGCGCACCCGGGCTGTTATTGTTATGGACAGTGACCATGTTATTTTGTCTGCGGTCCAGCCGGAAACTGTCGCGCACCGATTAAACGACCGTGATGAAATTATTGAGGAAGGGTAGGATTGTTTAAATGAAAGAAAAAGGGTTATTAATTGTTCTATCCGGACCCTCAGGTGTAGGAAAAGGAACTGTTAGAAAAGAAATATTTTCTCAGCCAGATACCTCGTTTGAGTATTCTATCTCCATGACAACGAGAGCGCCAAGAGAGGGAGAAGTAGACGGGGTTGATTATTTTTTCAAAACCCGTGAAGAATTTGAAGAACTGATCCGCCAGGACAAACTGCTTGAATATGCCGAATTTGTCGGGAATTATTACGGTACGCCTGTAGATTATGTTAGAGAGACTCTGGACCGCGGCAAAGATGTATTCCTGGAAATAGAAGTTCAAGGTGCCCGCCAGGTCCGTGAGAAATTTCCTGATGGTCTATTTATTTTCCTTGTACCTCCAAGCTTATCAGAGCTTAAGAACCGTATCGTGACAAGAGGAACAGAGACGGAAGATATTATTAACAATCGCATGAGTGTGGCAAAAGAAGAAATTGAAATGATGAACCTCTACGACTATGTGGTGGAAAATGATCAAATTGACCTTGCCTGTGAGAGAATTAAATCCATTGTGGTAGCTGAACACTGCCGCAGGGAACGTGTAGAACCGAAATATAAAAAGATGCTGGAGGCTGAATAAAGATGCTTTATCCTTCTATTGATTCCTTAATGACTAAGATTGATTCCAAATATTCACTTGTTTCCGTTGCTGCCAAACGTGCACGTAAGCTGCAATTAAACGCAAGGCCACAGCTTGAAAACTATAAATCACATAAAAATGTGGGCAAGGCTCTGGAAGAAATCCATGCCGACCAGCTTCACTACCGTCTGGGTGAGAAAAAGGCTAATGAATCATACGAGTAAAAACGCTGAATAACAACCTTTCAAAAAGGTTGTTATTTTTATTTCTTCTTTTGGTTTTAATAGATGAAAATTGACAGCTCTTCTTGCATAATAAAACTAGCTGGGAATATCCAGCCAAAAAATTCAATCAATCGTGCGGTATTGGCCATTAGGAGATTAACACTTTATAAACTGTGTTAACAAGGGGCCAGGCCATTAAATAGATACGATTATTTTATCTAAGATTGGTGGGTCTAATAATGCTTTCAGGCAAAAAAATATTATTATGCGTTACGGGGGGAATTGCTGTTTATAAAGCAGCAGCATTGACGAGCAAGCTTACCCAGGCGGGAGCGGATGTAAAAGTTATATTAAGTGACTCTGCCGCAAAATTTGTGACTCCCTTAACATTTCAGGCATTGTCCAGAAACGATGTTTATACTGACACATTTGATGAAAAAGATTCAAAGGTGATTGCCCATATTGATCTTGCGGACTGGGCAGATTTGATTCTTGTTGCTCCGGCCACAGCTAATGTAATTGGAAAGCTGGCCAACGGAATAGCGGATAACATGATTACAACAACCTTATTGGCTGCCACATCGCCTATTTGGATTGCTCCTGCAATGAATGTACATATGTATAGCCATCCGGCAGTCCAAAAAAATATTGAAACATTATACAGCTTTGGGTGCAGGTTTATTGAACCTTCTGAAGGATATCTTGCCTGCGGTTATGTTGGAAAGGGCAGACTGGAGGAGCCTGAGAAGATTACAGAGATAATCCGTTTGTTTTTCAGCAAGCCAAAGCAAGATCTCGCAGGAAGAAAAGTTGTGATTACGGCAGGCCCCACGAGGGAAAAAATTGATCCGGTCCGTTACATTACCAATCATTCTACGGGAAAAATGGGCTATGCGATTGCGGAAGAAGCAGCTGCTGCCGGTGCAGAAGTTACTTTAATCTCAGGGCCTGTAACCATTAAAGCCCCTGATGGAGCCAAGCTTATAAATGTTGAAAGCGCCGAAGAAATGTATCAGGCTGCAATGGAAGAGTTTGAAACTGCTGATATTGTTATAAAAACAGCAGCGGTCTCAGACTACCGTCCAAAAGTAAGCTATAGTCAAAAAATGAAGAAGCAGCCTGGAGATGAAGTATTGAAGCTTGAAAGAACAAAAGATATCTTGTTTGAGCTCGGGCAGAAAAAGAAGGGCCAAGTTTTAATAGGATTTGCTGCTGAAACTGAACGGGTTGATGAATATGCACAGGGCAAGCTAAAAAAGAAAAACGCCGATATGATCGTTGCAAATAATGTAACATCAGAAGGTGCCGGATTCGGAACAGACACCAATATTGTTACACTGTTTAAAAAAGATGGAACTTCTGAAGAGCTCCCTCTTATGTCCAAAAAAGATGTTGCTGCAAAGATTCTCGAGGAAGCTGCGATTTTACTAAAGGATGAGCAAAAATGAATATTGCCAGTGTAATTGTTGATGTACCTGCCAAGCAGACAGACCGAGCGTTTGACTATAAAATACCTGACCATTTGGCAGGTGTCATACAGCCTGGCATGAGAGTCATCGTTCCATTCGGTCCCAGGAAAATCCAGGGTTTTGTAACAGGCCTGAAGACAGAATCGGAATTCAGCCAATTAAAGTCAATTGCAGAACCAATGGATTTAAATCCTGTTCTAAATCAGGAGCTTCTGTCTCTGGGAGATTGGCTGACAGAGAAAACACTATGCTATAAAATATCAGCCTACCAGGCAATGCTGCCAGCAGCCCTTAAGGCAAAATATGAAAAAAAACTAGTATTGGCGGAAAAAGCAGACCGTGTGGCGCTTCCAGAAAAAATGCAAATTCTTTTTGAAAATAGAGAGGCAATACCCTGGGACGAAGCAGTGAAGGATGGAACTCTGTCACTTTTGCAGAAAGAAGCTTCAAATGGGAATATTGACATTATCTATCAAGTAAAAGAACGTGTGAAAAAGAAAAAAGTAAAGCAGCTATTTCCAGCCGCAGACCAAAATGTCATTGAGGAATACATCGAAAAGCTGCCTGCAAATGCAACAAAGCAAAAAGAGGTGCTTGAATACTTCCTTCAGGATGGCAGCCCGATTGAACAAAAAGAGATACTATCCTTGTTGGGAATAACCTCGTCAACAATCAAAGGGCTTATTCAAAAAGATCTTCTTGGTCAGAAAGAAGTGGAAATTTACCGAAATCCTTTCGGGGACCGGGAGTTTAAAAGAACGGAACCCCTTTCTTTGACCGACGAACAGAGAAAAGCAATGATTCCCATCCTGAATTCCATAGAGGAAAAAAGGCATGAAACGTTTTTGCTGTATGGCGTAACAGGCAGCGGCAAAACAGAGGTTTATCTTCAATCAATACAAAGAGTCCTTCAGGACGGAAAAGAAGCAATTGTCCTGGTTCCTGAAATTTCGTTAACTCCACAAATGGTCAACCGCTTTAAAGGAAGATTTGGCGATCAGGTTGCCGTTATGCACAGCGGCCTTTCTGCCGGGGAAAAGTATGATGAATGGAGAAAAATTCAAAGGAAGGAAGTAAAGGTGGTTGTCGGAGCACGGTCCGCAATCTTTGCTCCTTTTGAGAACCTCGGAATTGTCATTATCGATGAAGAACACGAGACAAGCTACAAACAGGAGGAGAACCCGAGGTACCACGCAAGGGATGTGGCGATTGAAAGGGCTGCAAAATATAAATGCCCGGTTGTTCTGGGCAGTGCAACTCCTTCGCTTGAATCGTTTGCAAGAGCACACAAAGGAGTATATCAGCTTTTATCTCTGCCTAAAAGGATGAATAATCAGGCGCTGCCATCAGTTGAGATTATTGATATGAGAGAAGAACTCCGGGAAGGCAATCGTTCCATGTTTTCGAGAATGCTCCTTGATAAAATAAAAGACAGGCTTGAAAAGAAGGAACAAATTGTCTTATTTCTTAATAAAAGAGGGCATTCTTCATTTGTTATGTGCAGGGATTGCGGCTATGTCATTAATTGTCCTCATTGTGACATCTCCTTGACTTATCACCGGTTTAACCAGCAAATGAAATGCCATTACTGCGGCTATGAAGCATCAGTCCCAAATACATGCCCGGAATGTGAAAGTGAACATATCCGTTATTTTGGAACCGGGACACAGAAGGTTGAAGAAGAGCTGGCAAAGGTTTTGCCTGAAGCAAAGGTCATCAGAATGGATGTGGACACTACGAGCAGAAAGGGCTCCCATGAAAAGCTGTTAGACCAATTTCAGGAAGGTCATGCGGATATTCTCCTTGGTACGCAAATGATAGCAAAGGGTCTTGATTTTCCCAATATTACTTTGGTAGGTGTTCTCTCAGCTGATACAATGCTTCATCTGCCTGATTTTCGTTCTTCGGAAAAAACCTTTCAGCTTTTGACCCAGGTTAGCGGGCGCGCAGGGAGGCATGAGCTTGAGGGTGAGGTTATTATCCAAACCTATACACCTGAACATTACAGTGTCGAGCTTGCAGGAGAGCAGGATTACGATAAGTTCTATGAAAGGGAAATGATGGTCCGCAAAATTCATAGATACCCTCCTTTCTACTATATCTCCCTTGTCACAGTTAGTCATGAGGAATTGATGAAGGCCGTTTCCGTTACTGAAAAAATCACTCAATATATTCAGTCCCGCCTAACGGCGGAAAGCATCGTGCTTGGTCCGGTTGCATCGCCAATTCCGCGGATCAATAATAGATATCGCTATCAATGTTTGATAAAATACAAACGGGAACCTGGGCTAGGACAGGCACTGAAAAAAGTCCTTGACAATTATCAGCAGGAAATCGCCACAGGTGGACTTACTATTTCAGTTGACCTGAATCCGTATATTTTAATGTAGAGATTCATGTTGTCTTAATAATGGTTATGAATAAGCAAGAATTGGTTGAAAATAGATAAAAATGGAGGAAATATTTTGGCGGTTAAAAGGATAGTTACGTACCCGGCTGAAATCCTGGAAGCAGAATGCAATCCTGTAAAGGATTTTGATAAAAAGCTGGGCAAATTATTAAACGATATGTACGATACAATGGTTGAATTCGATGGTGTCGGGCTCGCTGCTCCGCAGATCGGTCTTGACAAGCAAATCGCCATCGTTGATATAGATGATGAATTTGGCACTATTGAGATGATTAATCCGGAAATTCTTGAGACAGATGGAGAACAAACAGGGCCTGAAGGATGCTTAAGTTTTCCTGGTTTATACGGGGAAGTTAAAAGGCCTGATTATGTAAAAATAAAGGCCCAGGACCGCAAGGGGAAATACTATACGCTTGAAGCTGAAGATTTTCTGGCAAGAGCGATCCTGCATGAAATTGATCATTTGCACGGAGTTTTATTTACATCAAAAGTGACCAAGTATTTGAATGAAGAAGAGTTGGAAGGATTGGAAGCTGAATGACAAAGATTGTTTTTATGGGGACACCTGATTTTTCCGTACCAGTGTTGCAGCAAATCATAAAGGATGGCTATGAAGTGATTGGAGTTGTCACTCAGCCTGACAGGCCAGTTGGAAGAAAGAAAGTTCTTACTCCTCCGCCAGTCAAAGTGGAAGCTGAAAAACAGGGCATTCCTGTTTACCAGCCTGAGAAAATCCGCCAGCCTGAGGAACTGGAAAAAATTCTTGCACTTAAGCCTGATTTAGTCGTGACAGCCGCGTTTGGCCAAATTTTGCCGAAAGAGCTTTTGGAAGCACCGAAAAATGGCTGTATCAATGTCCATGCTTCGCTTCTTCCGGAACTGCGCGGCGGAGCGCCGATCCACTATTCCATTTTACAGGGAAAGGAAAAGACAGGCATTACAATCATGTATATGGCTGAAAAGCTTGATGCAGGCGATATATTAACACAGGTGGAAGTGCCTATCACTGAGACAGATACAGTAGGCACCCTGCATGATAAGTTAAGCGCAGCTGGTTCAAAGCTTTTGTCTGAAACATTGCCAAAACTGCTGAATGGTGAATTAACACCTATAAAGCAAAAAGACGAGGATGCTACCTTCGCTTATAACATTAAACGGGAGCAGGAACAAATCGACTGGAGCAAAACTGGTGAGGAAATCTACAACCATATAAGGGGATTGAATCCCTGGCCAGTTGCATATACAACATTTGATGGCAAGGTGATTAAAGTTTGGGGTTCAGAAAAGGAAAAATCAGCAGGCAGCGAGGCACCTGGGACGATCATCAGGCTTGAAGCGGATGGAGTAGTAGTTGCAACCGGAAATAATACTGCAATCAAAATCACAGAGCTGCAGCCTTCCGGCAAGAAAAGGATGCCTGCGGAACAATTTTTAAGAGGGGCAGGCTCCCATCTTTCTGCCGGTAGCCGTCTGGGAGACAGCGAATGAAGAATCAAAAAACGAAAAATGTCAGAGAAACTGCATTAGAACTGCTGGAAGCCATAGAAAAAAACCAGTCCTACAGCAATCTATTGCTGAATAATGCCATAAAAAAGAATGAAATCAGCCAGAAGGATATTGGACTGCTTACAGAATTGATATACGGCACGCTTCAGCGCCGGATGACCCTTGATTTTTACTTAAATCCTTTTTTAAAAGGAAATAAAAAAGTCGAGAGCTGGGTAAAACAGCTGTTAAGGCTGACTCTATATCAGATGGTTTACCTGGATAAGATCCCTGACCGAGCAGCTATTTTCGAGGCAGTGGAAATTGCCAAGCGGAAGGGACATAAAGGGATTTCTGGCATGGTTAACGGTGTACTGAGAAATGTTCAAAGACAAGGGCTGCCATCCCTGGAACAAATAGAGGATCCGGTTGAGCGTCTATCCATTGAAACAAGCCATCCAATGTGGCTCGTAAAAAGATGGGTTGAGCAGCTTGGTTATGAAGAGACAAAGAAAATGTGCGAAGTCAATTTGACTGCGCCGCTGCAGACTGCAAGGGTTAATGAGGTGAAAGCTTCAAGAGAAGAATGCTTAACGCTCCTTGAGGAGGAGGGTTATGAGGTAGAAGCGAGTCCGTTTATCCCTGTAGCTATTAAGTGCTTGAGAGGGCATTTGGCAAACTCACAGATATTTAGAGAAGGGCTGATAACGATTCAGGACGAGAGTTCCATGCTCGTTGCCTATGCGCTTGGCGGAAATGAGAATGAAACCGTATTGGATGCATGTGCTGCTCCTGGCGGAAAATCGACGCATATCGCCGAAAAACTGCAAAATACTGGACAGGTGGTCTCGCTGGATCTTCACGAGCATAAGGTTAAGCTGATTAATGATAATGCCAGGAGACTGGGATTATCAAATATCAAAACAAATGCGCTTGACAGCAGGAAAGTGCAGGAGCATTTTGAAAAAGAATCTTTTGACAGGATTTTAGTGGATGCTCCATGTTCCGGCCTCGGTGTTATGAGAAGAAAACCGGATATGAAATACACGAAAAAGGAAGAGGATTTATACCATCTTCATAAGGTTCAGAGAAATCTATTGGCTGCAGTTTCGCCTTTGCTGAAAAAAGGTGGTATTCTTGTTTATAGTACATGTACAGTGGACAAGGAAGAAAATCAGCATGTCGTACAGTCATTTTTAAATGAACATGCGGAATTTGAAGGAGACATATCAGTCCGGGAGCGAATGCCAAAACCCGTAGCTCCGTTTATAGATGGATATGAACTGCAAATTTTGCCGCAAGATATAGGTTCGGACGGGTTTTATATCGCCTGTCTGAGAAAGAAGGTGCAATAAATGGAACAAACAGCAACTGAGAAAATAACAACAGCAGAACAAAAGCCATCCATTTACACTCTACAGCTGCATGAGTTAAAAAACTGGCTAAAAGAAAATAATGAGAAAGCTTTTCGTGCAGAACAAATTTTTGATTGGTTATATATAAAAAGAGTCTCTTCCTTTGAAGAAATGACCAATTTGTCAAAAGGATTAAGGGATATACTGTCTGAGAATTTTTCTTTGACAACTCTTAAAACCATTATTCAGCAGGAATCTGCTGACGGTACAATCAAATTCCTTTTTGAACTTCACGATGGATATTCGATTGAAACCGTCCTAATGAGGCATGATTACGGTAATTCTGTCTGTGTAACAACTCAAGTAGGCTGCCGAATCGGCTGTACTTTCTGCGCTTCTACATTAGGCGGGTTAAAACGCAACCTTGAAGCAGGAGAAATCGTTGCCCAGGTCGTAAAAGTACAACAGGCACTAGATGAAACAAATGAACGTGTCAGCTCGGTTGTAATCATGGGCATCGGCGAGCCATTTGATAATTATGACGATATGCTTTCGTTCTTAAAAATCATCAACCATGATAAAGGGCTTAATATCGGAGCGCGCCATATCACCGTTTCCACAAGCGGCATCATCCCTAAAATTTATAAGTTTGCGGATGAAAATATGCAGATCAATTTTGCTATATCCCTGCATGCTCCGAATACAGAAATCAGAAGCCGTCTGATGCCGATTAACCGGGCTTATAAATTGCCTGATCTGATGGAATCCATCAGGTATTATATTAATAAGACAGGAAGGCGTGTCAGCTTCGAGTACGGTTTATTCGGCGGTGTCAACGATCAGGTTGAACATGCAGAGGAACTGGCAAAACTCATTAAGGATGTTAAATGCCACGTCAATCTGATTCCGGTAAATTATGTGCCTGAAAGAGATTATGTCCGGACACCAAAGGATCAAATTTTTGCGTTTGAAAAAACATTAAAGAAACATGGCATTAATGTAACCATTCGCCGCGAGCACGGTCATGATATAGATGCAGCATGTGGACAACTTCGTGCAAAGGAGCGAAAAGAGGAGACGAGGTGACAGAATGAGAGCTGTTTTTATGACAGATCGTGGCAAAGTCAGACAGCATAATGAAGACAATGGCGGCATCTTTATGAACAGCATCGGGCAGCGCCTTGCCATCGTCGCAGATGGCATGGGCGGCCACCGTGCTGGCGATGTAGCCAGTGAAATGACCATAATCAGTTTAAAAGAGTTTTGGGAACAAACGGATGAAATACAAACAGCAGAACAAGCAGAGAATTGGCTCAAGCAGCATATTGACCAGGTGAACAAAATCCTTTTTGAACATTCGAAGGAGAACGTTGAATGTGAGGGGATGGGTACAACCATTGTTGCGGCCATCTGTACAGACCGATTTTCAACTATTGCCAATATAGGTGATAGCCGCTGTTATATCCTTAATGAATTAGGTTTCCAGCAGCTGACAGAAGATCATTCCCTTGTTAACGAACTTGTTCGTTCAGGGCAAATTACAAAGGAAGATGCCGAGCATCACCCAAGAAAAAATGTCCTTCTCAGGGCATTGGGGACAGAATCATCAGTTGAAATGGATATCAAAACCATCACTTTTGAAGAAGATGACTTACTATTGCTTTGCTCTGACGGCTTATCCAACAAGGTCACATTATCAGAAATGAAAGAAACCCTAAAGGGTGGACGAAGTCTTGAGGAAAAAGCTGCAGAGCTGATTGAGCAAGCTAACAATAATGGCGGCGAGGATAACATTACACTCGTGATTGTCGAGTTTTATGATGGCAGTGAGAGCGGGTGATAAAAAATGATTAAAGGCAGAAGAATAAGCGGCCGCTATAAAATTCTTGATATGATTGGCGGAGGGGGCATGGCAAATGTCTACCTGGCACATGATATGATCCTGGACCGCGATGTAGCCGTTAAAGTGCTGCGGCTGGACTTTGCCGAAGATGAGGAATTTATCCGCCGTTTCCATCGTGAAGCCCAATCTGCTACAAGCTTAGCCCACCCGAACATAGTAAGTATCTATGATGTTGGCGAAGAGGATTCAATCTATTATATTGTGATGGAATATGTAGATGGACAAACCTTAAAGCAATACATACAGCAAAACAGCCCGGTGCGAATTGATGAAGCTCTGGAGATTATGAAACAGCTCACTTCCGCTATCTCACATGCACACCAAAACCATATTATCCACAGGGACATTAAACCGCATAATATTTTAATAGACAGGCATGGAAATGTTAAAATCACCGATTTCGGCATTGCTATGGCTTTAAGTGCGACTAGCATAACCCAGACTAACTCTGTCCTGGGATCTGTTCATTATCTTTCTCCTGAACAGGCCAGGGGAGGAATGGCCAATAGAAAGTCGGATATCTACTCCCTCGGAATTGTAATGTTTGAACTATTGACTGGCAGGCTGCCATTTTCCGGCGAATCAGCTGTATCTATTGCTCTTAAACATCTGCAGTCAGAGACGCCATCTCTTAAAAGATGGAACCCGTCAATACCTCAGAGTGTTGAAAATATTGTCTTAAAAGCCACAGCCAAAGATCCTTTCCACCGATATGACACTGTGGATGAAATGGAAGAGGATATAAGAACTGCGCTTGACCCGGAGAGGCTGCATGAAGAAAAATTCATGGCTCCAATAGATGATGACGCCACAAAAGCAATACCTGTCATAACAGATGACCGGCCCTATCAAAATATGGATGAGACGCTTGTTCACACAAAAGACCATAAAGCTGATACCCAGCCGATTGCCAAGCAAAAGCCGGAAAAGAAGAAAAAGAAAAAGAAATGGCCAATCATTTTGGTATCATTGTTTCTGACACTAATTACATTAGGAGTTCTGACTGTAACCGTTCTTCCTGACCTTTTGGAACCGAAGGATGTCGAGGTTCCCGATGTGTCCGGGAAAGAAGTGGAAGATGCGGTTGCAGAGCTTGTTGCTGCTGGGTTTGCCGTCAATGAATCCATTCCGGTCAGCGACCCTGAAATAGAAGAAGGACTTGTGGTTAAAACGGATCCGAAAGCGGGTAGAACCGTTAAAGAAGGAACCTCCATAGACATCTATGAAAGCACTGGCAAGGAAAAGTTTGAACTATCCGACTACCAGGGCCGTGAATATGATGAAGTTGTTCGATTGCTTGAAGGCAAAAATTTTAAAAGCATCGAAAAGACTGAAGAAACTAATGAAAGTGAGCCGGCAGGAACAATCCTTGACCAAAACTTTTCGGAAGGCGATCTTGTCGTTCCTGAAGAAACGGACCTGGTATTTACCGTCAGCAAAGGCCCCGCTCCCATTTCATTGAAAGATTTACAGGGATATAATGAAAAAGGCCTGCAGGAATATGAAGAGTCATCTGGCCTAAAAATAGAATATGGCGAAGCTGAGTTTCATGATGAAGTTCCAGAAGGTCTTGTTATTAAGCAAAATCCTGCACCTGGCACAAACCTTACAAGAGGCCAGAAGGTTACAGTGGTGCTATCAAAAGGGAAGGAAGAACTTCCGCCAAAAACAGTGAATGTGGATATAAACGTGCCATACCAGCCTAAAGTAGAAGGAGAGCCTCAGCATATTCAAATATTTTTTAGGGATATGAACAATACTGGCGATGCACCGGCAGTGGATCAGTTTATTGAGGAAGATACAGTCATAACGATAGATATGACTATTGCTCCTGGACTAAATGGCTTCTATAAAGTTCAGATAGATGGCCAGGTTTATGACCAGAAAGAAGTTCCATATCCAGAAGAATGATAAGCAAGGAGTGTTGCTATGCCTGAGGGCAAAATTATTAAAGCCTTAAGCGGGTTTTATTATGTGATAAGCGGTGAGGAAACGATCCAATGCCGCGGCCGGGGAGTTTTCCGCAAAAATAAGGTAACCCCGCTTGTCGGTGATGAAGTGGTATTCCAGGCCGAGAATAATACTGAAGGGTATATTCTGGAAGTGAAGGACCGGAAAAACGAACTGATACGGCCGCCGATTGCAAATGTGGACCAGGCTATCCTGGTATTTTCGGCGGTTGAACCAGGGTTTAGCACGACGCTTTTGGATCGGTTCTTAGTTCTGGTGGAATATAACCATATTAAGCCAATCATTTGTATTACGAAAATAGACCTGACAAATCAAGGGGAATATAAGCAGATTCAGCAATATGCAGAAGATTACCGAAAAGCCGGATATGATGTCCTGCTCACTTCTTCCGAAACAGAGGAAGGGGTCAAGGATCTAATGCCATATTTGGAAGGTGAGATTTCGGTATTTGCCGGACAGTCAGGTGTGGGGAAATCCTCCCTTTTAAATGTTTTGAGGCCAGATTTGGAACTGAAAACCAATGATATATCTTCACACTTAGGCAGGGGGAAGCACACGACAAGGCATGTAGAGCTTATTGAGGTAGGCAAGGGGCTTGTTGCTGATACTCCAGGATTCAGTTCTCTGGATTTCACAGATATTGAAATGGAGGAGCTGAACTTCTGTTTTCCTGAAATTCAGGCGAAAAGCGAGGAATGCAAATTCAGGGGCTGCCTCCATATGGCAGAGCCAAAGTGCGCCGTAAAGGCAGCAAGTGAAAATGGCGAAATTCCTTCCTATAGGTACGAGCACTACAAAACTTTCTTACAGGAAATAAAAGATAGAAAGCCGAGGTATTAATTTATGGTTAAAATCGCACCTTCTATTTTATCTGCCGATTTTTCCAAATTGGGGGAAGAGATTAAGGACGTTGAACGGGGAGGAGCAGATTATATCCATGTGGATGTGATGGATGGCCATTTTGTTCCCAATATCACGATTGGACCTTTAATTGTGGATGCCATTCGTCCGGTAACGAAGCTGCCATTGGATGTCCATCTGATGATTGAAAACCCTGATGCTTATATTGAGGCATTTGCCAAAGCAGGAGCCGACTATATAACTGTTCATGTTGAAGCATGCAGGCACTTGCACAGAACTGTCCAATATATTAAATCCTTTGGTGTAAAACCTGGTGTGGTCCTTAATCCGGCAACCCCGGTAAATGCAATTGAGCACATCATTGAAGATCTCGACATGGTTTTGCTCATGTCTGTTAACCCGGGTTTTGGCGGCCAGAAATTCATCCCTTCAGTACTTCCAAAGATTTCAGCTGTTAAGAAAATGGCAGATGCAAAGGGATTGGAAATTGAAATTGAGGTTGACGGCGGCGTGAATGAAGAAACCGCCAAGCTATGTGTTGAAGCAGGAGCAAATGTCCTTGTTGCCGGATCTGCAATTTATAATCAAACTGACAGGGCCAAGGCAATTGCCGCTTTAAAAGGTTGAAGATAAAAGGAAGCCAGCTGAGCACCAGCTGGCTTCCTTTTGCAAATACAAGAAATATTCTTAGAGCAGCTATGAGCGCGTATTTTGCTGTGGAATTGGAGTGAAGATAAATGAAGATAAATATTCTGGCAGGCGGACCGGAGGACCTGCTTCCGGAGTTGTCACTTTATATTGATGGCGGTATTTGGATCGGAGTAGATAGAGGAGTCTTGACACTGATCAGAAATGACATTCAGCCAAGTCTTGCATTTGGCGACTTTGACTCAGTGACGACGGAAGAGATGTCATTAATTGAACAAAAAGTACAAGAGCTAAACAGGTTCAAGCCTGAGAAAGATGAAACAGACATGGAGCTTGCATTGAAATGGGCTCTGGGCCAAAGTCCTGAGAGAATTAGGCTCTTTGGGGCAACGGGAGGAAGGCTTGATCACTTGTTCGCCAATATTCAACTTCTTATAAATCCTGTTCTGCAAGAGAACTATGTTCAAATTGAAATAATCGACAGAACCAATATCGTTTATATAAAACCGGCCGGAGAGTACACTATACAAAAAAATAAAGATTTCAAGTACATTTCGTTTATCCCGATCACCATGGAAGTTAAAGACATTACGCTTAAGGATTTCAAGTATCCACTGGCAAATCGTTCAATTCCTATCGGTTCGACACTATGTATAAGTAATGAACTTATTAATGATTATGGTACTTTTTCTTTTACTGAAGGCATATTAATGGTTGTAAGAAGCAAGGATTAAATGAAAAGCTGAGAGCACCAGATGATGCCGGAACCACACATCTGTCTAAGTTGGAATTGCTTTCTAATCATTTTTAGAAATCATGAGTACTTATCTTTCATCATTTGAATAAGATAGTAAGGACGATTTAAGGACAGAATGGATGCGTAAGATCGTGAGGAGGGACACGAGTAATGAGATTTTATACAATTAAACTTCCGAAATTTTTAGGGGGCATTGTACGTGCCATGCTAGGAACCTTCAAAAAGGGCTAAACCCATACATGCAAAACAGATAAAAGCAAATATTAGAGTTAAAGCTGGGCACCTCATCATCGGGGTGCTTTTATTTTTTGGCAGAGTTGGGAAAACTGGTTATGGAGTAGAATTCCGGCAAAATAAAAAGGACATCCAGAATGGATGTCCTGCGCATATTATACGCGCTCAACTTTACCTGATTTAAGTGCTCTTGCAGAAACCCAAACACGTTTAGGCTTACCGTCTACAAGAATACGTACCTTTTGAAGGTTAGCACCCCAAGTACGCTTGTTAGCGTTCATCGCGTGAGAACGTGCATTACCTGAAGTTGTTTTTTTACCAGTTACAACACATTTGCGTGGCATGTATGTTTCCCTCCTTACTATACCAAAGCTGAAACTATTTTTCATGCTTTCATTTGCAATAGTCAGATTCATCCATCTGAATTAATGTGAAAATCCTGTTCGGCTTTCGACATTAAAAGATACTTTAATAATTTATCACACAACCCTTCTGATTGCAATAGTTTGCTTTCAAGAAAATTCCCTTGACATAGGGGTAGGCAACATGAGCTATAATAGAGATGGGGAAGTATGACTTTCAAATTTACAGCCCATATAGTAAAATGTCATAAGATATGCTTAAAGCTTGGGAGTTAGAAAGAAATCTGTCCGGCTGAAGGAAGCCGCATTGTTTTTATTTTGCAGCTAGGGCTTAGCGGCAGTTTCCAAGAGGAACGCAAGCGCTCCGTCAAGAATAGGAGCGTTTGAGTGCAGTTCGCTTTTCTTAATTCGAAGCAATTTCCAAAGGGGGAACGAAACATGTCCATCGAACTAAAAACTAATTTCGGGCAAATTGATATCTCAAATGACGTTATTGCAACAATCGCAGGAGGAGCAGCAGTTGACTGCTATGGTATTGTAGGAATGGCCTCTAAGAACCAGATTAAAGATGGCTTAACTGATATTCTTCGCAAAGAGAATTTCACGCGCGGAGTCATTGTTCGCCAGGAAAATGATGAAGTACATATCGACATGTATATTATTGTTAGTTACGGAACGAAAATTTCCGAGGTTGCCCACAATGTGCAATCTAAAGTTAAGTACACCCTTGATAAAACAGTGGGGCTCAGCACGGACTCGGTTAATATTTACGTTCAGGGAGTTCGTGTAACGAACCCGTAGTGAGGAGGAAAGACTTGTGTCAAAAAAAGTTTTAGATGGGAAGCTTTTTGCCGAAATGGTTATACAAGGAGCGAACCATTTATCTGCTAATGCAAAATTAGTAGATGCATTAAACGTTTTCCCTGTTCCTGATGGTGACACGGGAACAAACATGAATCTGTCCATGACTTCCGGTGCAAAGGAAGTTAAGAGTAATATTCAGGAACATATCGGAAAGGTGGGCTCTGCCCTTTCCAAAGGCTTGTTAATGGGTGCCCGCGGAAATTCCGGTGTAATTCTTTCCCAGCTGTTCCGTGGCTTCTCCAAAGCCATTGAACAGAAAGCTGATATTAATGGAAAAGAGTTCGCTGATGCCTTGAATTCTGGGGTTGAGACTGCTTATAAAGCAGTAATGAAGCCTGTAGAAGGAACAATCTTAACCGTTGCCAAGGATTCGGCCAAGAAGGCTGTGCAAGCCGCGAAAAATGAAGACGATATTATTGCCATCATGGAAGAGGTTTTAAAAGAAGCAAAAGCTTCGTTAAACCGGACTCCAGACCTTCTCCCTGTTCTAAAAGAAGTGGGTGTTGTAGACAGCGGCGGCCAAGGCCTTGTTTTTGTCTATGAGGGATTCCTTGCAGAGCTTAAAGGCGAGAAACTCCCGGATACACCGGCTGCACTTCCAAAAATGGATGATCTGGTCAGCGCGGAGCATCACAAAAATGTTCATAGTTTCATGAACACTGAAGATATTGAATTCGGCTATTGTACCGAGTTTATGGTAAGGTTTGAAGATGAAAAGCTATCTGCCAGTCCTTTCTCAGAAGAAAAATTCCGCCAGGATTTAAGCCAATATGGTGATTCCCTGTTAGTAATTGCAGATGAGCAGCTAGTAAAAGTACATATTCACTCCGAGCAGCCTGGCGATTGCTTAACTTATGGCCAGCGCTACGGAAGTTTAATCAATATGAAGATTGAGAATATGCGCCAGCAGCATACAAATTTGGTAGAAGAAGTACAGACTCCTTTGGCTGCAGAAGCAAAGCCGAAAGAAAAGCAGGAATATGGTATTGTTACAGTATCAATGGGCAGCGGAATCGCTGATCTTTTCCGCAGCATTGGAGCACATGCAGTTATTGAAGGCGGTCAGACGATGAATCCAAGTACGGAGGATATCGTGAAAGCCATCAAAGAAGTGAATGCAAAGAAAGTCATTATTTTGCCAAACAATAAAAATATTATCATGGCAGCTCAGCAGGCTGCAGAAGTGACAGAGGAAGATGCAGTCGTTGTACCTTCAAAAACTGTTCCACAAGGAATGGCTGCGCTTCTTGCCTTTAATCCAAGTGCTGATCTTGGCCAAAACGAGGAAGGCATGACAGATGCCCTTCAGCATGTTAAAACGGGCCAGATCACATTTGCTGTCCGCGATACGAGCATTGATGGACTTGAAATTGAAAAAGATGATTTCATGGGCATAGCGGATGGGAAAATAGTTGTAAAAAACAAGGATAGAGTGCAATCTGCTAAAGAGCTTCTTGATCAAATGATCGACGATGATACTGAAATCTTAACCATATTAAAAGGTGAAGATGTAGCAGAGGAAGAAGTTGACGCACTTATCAGCTATGTTGAAGAAAAGTATGAAGATGTCGAAGTGGAAGTGCATGATGGCAAACAGCCGCTATACTCTTTCATCTTCTCAATTGAATAATAATGATAAAAGCGAGGGCACTGCCTTCGCTTTTTGACTGTTTAAAAATCTTGATTTTTTACGGCACACAGAGAAAATTAGGCCGTTCTAAAGGCGATGTTGTTTTGGCACTTTGCTGATGGGAGGGGAAAGGTGCGAAATCCTCGAAAATGCACTAGCATTTCCTTCTCTGACGTGAGCCTGAAATTAATGATTAGATGTGATTTATTTATTTGCATATTCAAATGAAAATGTGCTAGGTATAAACTAGGTATTTTAATGCCTGCAGAATAAAAGAAACTGCGCAGGGAGGGTTGGCGGTCTGCCTTTTAAGACAAATACAAAAAATAATTGGCATACTGCTCAATAAACGTGAATCTAAACTTAAACCAGTCTGTTACAGCTGTTAAAGGAATAGGCGAGGAAACAGCAGAATCACTGGCCGAAATGAATATAAATACTGTCATGGACTTGCTTGAGCATTTTCCTTACAGGTACGAGGATTACCGGCTTAAGGACCTCGCGGATATCAAACATGATGAAAGAGTGACCGTGGAAGGGAAGGTCCACAGTGAGCCTTCTCTTGTTTATTATGGAAGAAAACGATCGAGGCTGACAGTCAGGGTGCTTGTCGACCGATATCTTATTCAGGCAGTCCTTTTTAATCAGCCGTATTTAAAAAATAAAATCACTTTGAATGAAACGGTAACGGTTACAGGCAAGTGGGACCAGCACCGTCAGGTTATTACGGCGAATGAATTGAAAATTGGCTCAGCCTCTAATACGAAAGATTTTGAGCCGGTTTATGCTGTTAAGGGCAAAATAACCGTTAAAGGTATCAGACGCTTTATCAATATGGCTTTCTCTCAATACGGGAATGAGATAGAAGAAACATTGCCTGAACGTTATTTATTGCAATATAGGCTTCTTAATAGAAGAGATGCAATGAGATCCCTTCACTTTCCTGCAAATGAAAATGAGCTGAAGCAGGGAAGGCGGCGTTTCGTCTATGAAGAATTTTTCTATTTTCAATTAAAAATGCAGGCACTTCGAAAGATTGAAAGAGAGCATTCAAGAGGAATTGTACAAGCCTATGATCTTCCCAGGTTAATGGAATTTGTAGATTCTTTGCCTTTTTCACTAACCAGCGCGCAAAAAAGAGTTGAAAACGAAATTCTGGCTGATCTGAAATCTCCTTACCGGATGAACAGGCTTCTGCAGGGAGATGTAGGTTCGGGTAAGACGGCCGTAGCAGCCATTGCACTATTTGCCAGCAGAACAGCTGGATTCCAGGGAGCCTTAATGGTTCCGACAGAAATATTGGCAGAACAGCATGCGGAATCTTTAAAAGCCATGCTTGAGCCATTTGAATTGCGCTGCGAACTGCTGACTAGCTCAGTGAAGGGAAAGCGGAGAAGAGAAGTTCTTCAGCAGCTTAAAGAAGGCAAAATTGATGTTCTCATAGGAACCCATGCGCTAATCCAGGAAGAGGTGGAGTTTCAAAAACTGGGACTTGTCATTACCGATGAGCAGCACAGATTTGGTGTAGGACAGCGCCGAATTCTAAGGGAAAAAGGGGAAAATCCCGATGTGCTATTCATGACCGCTACTCCTATTCCAAGAACTTTGGCTATCACCGTCTTTGGGGAAATGGATGTATCCATCATCGATGAAATGCCCGCAGGCCGAAAGGCAATTGAAACGTATTGGGCCAAGCCGGAAATGCTTGACCGGGTTCTGGGCTTTATGGAAAAAGAGCTTTCAGCCGGCCAGCAGGTATATGTAATATGCCCCCTTATTGAAGAATCAGACAAATTGGATGTCCAAAATGCCATTGATGTCCATGCTACTTTGATGCACCATTTCCATGCCCGGTATGAAGTCGGGTTAATGCATGGAAGGCTGCATCCAGAAGAAAAAGAAAACGTCATGAAGGCGTTCAGCAAGAATGAAATTCAGGTTCTGGTTTCTACTACGGTTGTAGAGGTTGGCGTAAATGTTCCCAATGCTACCATGATGGTTATCTATGATGCCGAAAGATTTGGACTTGCACAGCTCCATCAGTTAAGGGGAAGGGTTGGCCGGGGAGATAAACAATCCTTCTGCATTCTCCTTGCAGATCCAAAATCAGAAGTAGGAAAAGAGCGTATGAAGATCATGACTGAAACAAATGATGGATTTGCGCTCAGTGAAAAGGATTTGGAGCTAAGAGGCCCGGGAGACTTTTTTGGAATAAAACAAAGCGGCCTCCCTGAGTTTAAAATTGCGGATATGGTCCATGATTACCGCGCACTTGAAACAGCAAGAAATGACGCAGCTGCCCTGGTTGAATCAAACGAGTTTTGGAACTCTGATGAATACTTGCCATTAAGGAATTATCTAAAGGAAACTGGAGTTCTTGAAGGAGAAAAGCTGGACTAGGGCCAGAGGGTCCGATGGATCAGGAGCACAAAAGAGCGGATAATATTGTGAAATGGCCAAGAAGTTGGATCAAAGAGCTGGTATGATGCTTTTTTCCTTTATGACGGTTGATCTTGTATTTTTTTAACTAGGTTTAATTCACAGAGTTGATTGGAGCGGAGGGTACTTGATCCTCGAAAATGCATTCGCATTTTCTTACAACGAATTCATGGAAGCAAATTCAATGTCCTGCGGGAGGAGAGCGAGTGTGAGCCCCCACAGGCGAAGCCGAGGGGGCTCTCATTCCTCCCATAGGTAAGCAAGTACCTGCTGCGGAAATCAACGGTCAGCATTCATAAGCTAAAACAAAATTCAATGGATCACCAAAGCAGAATTGCAGAAAAGTTCATTCTTGCAATCTGCTTTTTTTGATTATATACTACTATTAGTACCTAGTCTTAATATCTCGGACGGTGGGATTTTATGAAAAGAAATAAAAAAGAGCGCCAGCAATTATTAACGGATACAATAAAAGAGAACCCTTTTGTTACGGATGAAGAGCTTGCTGAAAAATTTTTGGTAAGCGTCCAGACGATCCGGCTCGACCGCCTTGAATTATCCATTCCCGAATTGCGCGAACGGATCAAGCATGTGGCTGAGAAAAGATTTGAGGATGAAGTCCGTTCCTTGCCTATAGAAGAAATAATCGGTGAAATAATAGATATAGAATTGGATAAAACGGCTATTTCCATTTTTGATGTTAAGGAAGAGCATGTTTTTAAAAGAAATCAAATAGCCCGCGGACACCATATGTTTGCACAGGCCAACTCACTGGCAGTAGCTGTTATAAACGATGAGCTTGCCTTAACAGCAAAAGCAAGTATTCATTTTACAAGACCTGTAAGATTGAATGAACGCGTTATTGCCAAAGCCAAAGTGCTGACAATCGACAAAGCCAGCGGGAGGACGATTGTCGAGGTAAATAGCTTCGTCAACAATGAATTAGTTTTTAAAGGCGAATTTGATATGTTCAGAAAAAAATAAAGACTAAAAGGATGAATCATCATGAAAGTTGCAATTGATGCAATGGGAGGCGACAACGCTCCGAAGGAAATTGTACTGGGAGCGATGAAAGCTGCAGCGGAGTTTAAGGATATACATATTACCCTAGTTGGGGACGAGTCTAAAATTAAAGAACACTTAACACCAAATGACCGGATAGAAATTTTACATACAGCTGAAGTCATATTGCCGGAAGATGAACCGGTAAGGGCGGTCCGGAAAAAGAAGAATGCATCGATGGTGCTGGCGGCCCAGCTCGTATCCGACGGAAAGGCAGATGCTTGTATATCGGCAGGCAACACGGGCGCTTTAATGGCAGCCGGCCTTTTTGTAGTAGGAAGAATTGAAGGGATTGAACGCCCGGCATTGTCACCGACACTTCCAACGATTGGCGGGGAAGGTTTCCTTCTGCTGGATGTAGGAGCTAATGTGGATGCAAAGCCTGAACATCTTCTCCAATATGCGATTATGGGTTCCATCTATACAGAAAAGGTACGCGGTGTATCAAACCCAAGGGTCGGCCTTTTAAACATTGGTACAGAAGATAAAAAAGGAAATGAACTAGCTAAAAATACTTTCGGCTTGCTGAAGCAGGCAGATATAAATTTCATCGGCAACGTCGAAGCACGCGATTTGCTTGAAGGTGCCGCCGATGTCGTTGTAACAGATGGATTTACCGGAAATATGGTACTTAAAACAATTGAGGGCACGGCCCTTTCTGTTTTTAAAATGTTAAAAACAGCTTTGACAAGCAGCTTTAAGACCAAACTGGCAGCAGCAGCTTTGAAGCCTGACTTATATGAGCTTAAATCCAAAATGGATTATTCCGAATATGGCGGAGCGGGATTATTTGGGCTAAAGGCGCCTGTCATTAAGGCCCATGGTTCTTCGGATGCGAATGCTTTATACAATGCGGTAAGGCAAACCCGAAATATGGTCGAAAACAATGTTGCCGAAACGATTAAGGCTGCTGTTGAGAAAGAAGCAGGCAAAGCAGCTATTAAATAAATAGGCTGTTTTAAAGCTTAAGCAATAGGCAAGTTTAACAGAGCTGGATTAAAAAGTCATTCATTTTTATTTTGGGGGGATGCACGATGGGTAAGATCGCCTTTTTGTTTCCAGGTCAGGGATCACAGACTGCAGGAATGGGAAAAGCATTAGCTGAACAAGATGAGAAGGTAAAATCCTTTTTCGAAAGTGCTGATCAGAAACTGGGTTTTTCACTTTCATCACTTATTTTTGAAGGGCCGCAGGACAAGCTGACATTAACAACAAATGCTCAGCCTGCGCTGCTGACAACAAGCATGGCTATTCTCGATTACTTTAAAAGATCTGGCCTTACACCAGATTACGTAGCAGGCCACAGTCTTGGCGAGTATACAGCACTGGTTGCTGCAGGGGCTCTATCCTTTGAAGATGGTGTATATGCTGTCCGAAAAAGAGGAGAATTTATGGAAGAAGCTGTCCCGAATGGGGAAGGTACCATGGCAGCTGTTTTAGGTCTTGACAGGAATAAGCTGGCTGCTGTGACAGAAGAGGTAACCAAACAAGGGAACTCTGTGCAGCTGGCAAACTTAAATTGTCCTGGCCAAATCGTTATTTCCGGCTCTAGAGCAGGTGTAGAACAAGCTTCCGTAAAGGCTAAAGAAGCAGGAGCTAAACGCGTGCTTCCTTTGGATGTAAGCGGGCCTTTCCATTCCGAACTTATGAAGCCAGCTGCTGAGAAGTTCAAGAAGATCTTGGACGAAATTGAAATAAAGGATGCTGCAGTACCAGTTATCGCAAATGTTACTGCATCTGAAATGACATCTGCCTCCGAGATTAGCAACAGATTGATTGAACAATTGTATTCACCTGTACTCTGGGAGGACTCCATCCGCAAAATGGTAGATCTTGGAGTCGATACTTTTATAGAAATAGGACCTGGAAAAGTATTGTCAGGTTTGGTTAAAAAGGTTGATCGTTCCTTAAAAACCTATGCGGTTTCTGATGCAGAAACCTGCCTGGCTGTACAAGAGTCCCTAAAGGAGGAAATACGATGAAATTGGAAGGAAAAGCAGCATTGGTAACAGGTGCTTCCCGTGGAATTGGCAGGGAAATCGCTCTTGGTCTTGCAAAGCAGGGGGCAGATATTGCGGTTAACTACTCAGGAAGCGAAAAAAGAGCAAATGAAGTAGTTGATGAAATCAAAGCATTGGGCAGAAATGCATTTGCGGTTCAGTGCGATGTTTCCGATAGTGAATCAGTGGCAAACATGGTAAAGGAAACGATTGAAAAGTTTGGCAAGCTTGACATTCTTGTCAATAATGCCGGCATAACAAAAGACAATCTGATTATGAGAATGAAGGAAGACGAGTGGGATGATGTTATTAACATAAACCTCAAAGGGGTATTCCTATGTACGAAAGCTGTAACAAGGCAGATGATGAAGCAGCGCAGCGGACGCATTATCAATATTTCCTCCATTGTAGGTGTAAGCGGTAATCCTGGTCAGGCTAACTATGTGGCTGCGAAGTCTGGGGTGATTGGCCTGACTAAAACATCTGCCAAGGAGCTTGCAACAAGAGGGATTACGGTTAATGCAATTGCTCCAGGTTTTATTACAACTGACATGACTGATAAGCTGAACGAGGAAGTTAGAGACCAGATGCTAAAACAAATTCCGTTAGCACGTTTTGGCGACCCGGCAGATATTGCAAATGTAGCAGTATTTCTTGCTTCCGATGACAGCCGCTATATGACAGGGCAGACCCTGCATGTAGATGGCGGAATGGTTATGTAGCTGTAACAGGCTTGTAATGCAAAAAAATTTATAAAACCGTTCAATAAAGGCTTAAAATAATCTATAATACTTGAGGGGAGGTGAACAAGCATGGCAGAAGTATTAGAACGTGTAACAAAGATCATCGTAGACCGTCTTGGTGTTGAAGAGTCTGAAGTGAAATTGGAAGCTTCTTTTAAAGATGATCTTGGCGCTGATTCCCTTGATGTAGTAGAATTAGTTATGGAATTAGAAGATGAGTTTGATATGGAAATTTCTGACGATGATGCTGAAAAGATTGCAACAGTCGGTGACGCTGTAAATTACATAAAAGCTAGCCAATAATCGTTAGGTGAACCAAACTCTGCAGTGAGGGACTCCCCCTCACTGCAGCAATTTTAACAGTGGATGTTTACTGTCCGTTGTTACCTGTTGCATTTGCCAGAAGCTAGATTCGTGCCAAGACGATATCTGCCAGTTTCAATCAGGTGGCTGCGGACAGTAAATATGATTCTACAAAAGCTCCGTTTAGATAACGGGGCTTTCTTCTGTGAAAAATGGATTATGCACAATTAGTTTGTATTGGACGGTAAAAAGCATCGAAGTTTTTTGCGTTTTTCATTTTTATTACGTAAACTTAGGGAAGACCATGTTAAACTCTATCTTTAACAATGATACTAAGAAAGCAAGAATATATTATGTTAGCAAGGTGGATGTATTATGCGCAGTAACAATAAAGACAAGGAAAGAAAATCATTTCGCGCAATCGAAAAACAATTTAAAGATTTTCAGTCAAAAATCGGAATTCAATTTGAAAATGAAAAGCTTTTGAAACAAGCTTTTACCCATTCATCTTATGTGAATGAGCATCGGAGAAAACCCTACGAGGATAATGAAAGACTTGAATTTTTGGGGGATGCTGTCCTGGAATTGACTGTTTCGAAATTCCTTTATCTTAAATATCCTATGATGAGCGAAGGAGAATTAACTAAATTGAGAGCGGCAGTTGTTTGTGAGCCATCCCTGGTTTCTTTTGCCCATGAATTATCCTTTGGAGATCTTGTCCTCCTTGGAAAAGGAGAAGAAATGACAGGCGGAAGAGCTCGTCCTGCACTGCTTGCAGATGTATTTGAAGCTTTTGTTGGCGCCTTGTATTTGGATAAAGGGTTGAATACAGTTGTTGCCTTTTTGGAAAAAGTCGTTTTTCCAAAAATCGATTCAGGTGCTTTTTCGCATGTGATGGATTTTAAGAGCCAGCTGCAGGAGCTGGTCCAGCGTGACGGCGCAGGTTCAATTGAATATAAAATACTTCAGGAAAAAGGGCCTGCTCACAATCGTGAATTTGTTTCCACCGTTTCCTTGAATGGCAGGGAGCTCGGAACAGGCACAGGACGTTCAAAGAAGGAAGCGGAACAGCATGCTGCCCAAATGGCTCTGGAAGTATTGAAGAACCATATAAAGTGAAACTTCAATCAGCGGATGACCTTTCCGCTGATGTTAGTTGAACCAATCGGGCCTTACGGGCAGTTGTGCCCCACTAAAAATTAGGTAGGTTACAGATATTAGGTCATGAGTGGGGTTACTGCCTGTTAGACTGCGATAAAGTAAACTCTGACAGCAAAGAATGGAGACTCGGAGGAGACAGAGGGGGAGCAAAGTTGTTTTTAAAACGGCTTGACGTAGTTGGATTTAAGTCATTTGCTGAAAGAATCACTGTTGATTTTGTTCCAGGTGTTACTGCTGTTGTAGGTCCGAACGGAAGCGGTAAGAGCAATATTACGGATGCTATCCGCTGGGTATTGGGCGAGCAATCGGCTAAATCCCTTCGCGGCGCTAAAATGGAGGATGTCATTTTTGCGGGCAGCGATTCCCGAAAAGCGCAGAACTTTGCAGAGGTTACCTTGACACTTGATAATGGTGATCAAGGGTTGCCGATTGATTACAGTGAGGTTAGTGTGACGAGAAGGGTATACCGCTCAGGAGACAGCGAATATTTAATCAACAAGCAAACTTGCAGACTTAAAGACATTGTGGATTTATTTATGGATTCCGGCCTGGGGAGAGAAGCTTTTTCGATCATAAGCCAAGGCAGGGTCGAAGAAATTTTAAACAGCAAAGCGGAAGAGCGCCGCACAATATTTGAAGAAGCAGCAGGTGTTCTTAAATATAAAACAAGAAAGAAAAAAGCGGAGAGCAAGCTTTCTGAAACACAGGATAATTTAAATCGTGTTCATGATATTCTTTATGAACTTGAAAACCAGGTCGAGCCTCTAAAGATTCAGGCTTCAATTGCAAAGGATTTCCTGCAGCAGAAAGAAGAATTGGAGAAAATAGAGGTTGCTCTCACTGTCTATGAAATAGAAGACCTGCACTCAAAATGGGAACAGCTTTCTCGCCAGCTTGAACAGCATACAGAGGACGAAATGAAACTTTCCTCAGTGCTGCAGTACAAAGAAGCGAAAATGGAGGAACTAAAAGACCATATCGCTGCCCTCGATGAGTCGGTAAATGATTTGCAGGAGGTCCTTCTCCATGCAAGTGAAGAGCTGGAAAAGCTTGAAGGCAGAAAAGAAGTACTAAAAGAGCGGAAGAAAAATGCAAACCAAAATAAAGACCAGCTTCAAAGAAATATGGAAGAACTGGCTTTAAAAATAACAGGCCTGAAAGAGCAAAAAGAAAAACAAGCAGCTTCTAAAGAGAAAGTAAAGGCTGAGGCACTTAAGCTTCAGAAGGCTTTGAAAGAAAAGCAGGAGCAGCTCAAGCTTTTCAGTGAGAATACAGAAGAAAAGATAGAATCGCTTAAAAGTGATTATATCGAAGTGCTTAACAGTCAGGCAGCTTCCAGAAATGAATTGCAAAATATTGAGCAGCAGCTGAGCCAGCATGGACAGCGGAGCTCAAAGCTTGAAATGGACAATGAAAAGTACATTGCCGAGCGCAAGAAAATTGAAGAGAAAAAGCATGCCATACAGTCAAATCTCGACGATCTGCAGAAAGAATTAGAGGGCCAGGTCCATCTTTTCCGGAATGAAGATCGTCATCTTGAATCCTTGAAAAATAATTATCAAAAGCAGGAAAAGACCTTATATCAAGCATATCAGTATCTGCAGCAAGCCAAATCAAGGCAGGAAATGCTCGAAGAAATGGAAGAAGATTATTCAGGCTTCTTCCAGGGGGTAAAAGAGATTCTGAAAGCACGCGGGAGTAAGCTCCAGGGGATTCAAGGAGCGGTGGCCGAATTGATTCAGGTGCCAAAGGAGTACGGCACCGCGATAGAAACGGCACTTGGCGGAGCCATGCAGCATATCATTGTCCAGACTGAACAGGATGGCCGAAATGCAATTCACTACTTGAAGAAGAACTCATTTGGCAGAGCAACCTTCCTTCCATTAAGTATAGTAAAAGGGAAAAAGCTAAACTCTGCCCAATTGCAATCTGTAAAAGCACACCCTGCCTTTATTGGCGAAGCAACTTCACTTATACAGTTTGATGGCAAACATCAGCCCGCAATTGAAAACTTGCTGGGCAATGTTGTCATTGCAAGGGATTTAAAAGGTGCCAATGAACTGGCAAAACTCCTTCAGTATCGTGTGAGACTTGTAACCATCGAAGGTGATGTCGTTAATCCTGGCGGTTCCATGACAGGTGGAGCTGTAAAACAAAAAAACTCTTCGATTTTATCCCGTAAAGGTGAGCTGGAGGAGCTGAAAGACCGGATTGCCGACATGGAATCCAAAACAGCAAACCTCGAAAAGCAAGTAAAGCTTCAAAAAAGCGAGATTCAAAAGCAGGAAGCCCATATTGAAAAGCTCAGAAAAGCCGGTGAAGAACTTCGTATGAGGGAACAAGCTGTTAAAGGCGACCTTCTGGAAGTGGAATTTGAGGAGAAAAGCATTAATGAACGCTTGTCTCTTTATGATATGGACAAGGCCCAGTTTTCAGAAGACAGGGAAAAGCTTTTAAGCAGAAAGATTGAGCTCGGATCCCTATTGGAAGATCAGCAAAAACAAATAAGCAATCTGGACCAGGAAATAAAAGCTTTAACCGATAGAAAAAATACTCAGCAAACTTCAAAAGAAACATTGGTCTCTGAGATTAATGAGCTTAAGATCGGGTTCGCTTCCAAAAGCGAACAGCTGAATCATGCCGAAGATAAGCTGGCAGCAATAATCTCTGAACTTGCTATTAATGATGATAAGCTGAAGACGGTTAAAGAGGATTTGGAGCTTTTATCTTCGGAAATGACAAATAGTTCTTCTGGAGAACAGCATTTGGAAGAAGCTGCACAGCAGAAATTCAAAGAAAAAAACGAAACGCTTGAATTGATTGCATCAAGACGGGAAGAGCGATTAAAGCTTCAAATAGAATTGGAGGACCTCGAGCTGGAGGCAAAGGAATTAAAACGACAGCACAAAGGCATGGTTGAGGTACTTAAGGATGAAGAAGTGAAGCAAACCCGCCTGGATGTAGAGCTTGAAAATAGGCTAAACCATCTAAGGGAAGAATACCTGCTTTCCTTTGAAGCTGCCAAAGATGAATACCCGCTTCTAATCGAAGTGGAAGAGGCTCGTAAAAAGGTAAAACTAATTAAGCTGGCTATTGAAGAGCTGGGTGCTGTCAATCTTGGCGCAATTGAAGAATACGAACGTGTTTCGGAGCGCTACGAATTCCTGCTTGAACAGAAAACGGATCTTCAGGAAGCAAAAGACACATTATTTCAGGTTATTGATGAGATGGATGTAGAAATGAAAAGGCGCTTTGAAGAAACCTTCGAGGGAATTCGTTTCCATTTTGAATCTGTTTTTCAATCATTATTTGGCGGCGGGAGAGCAGACTTAAGATTGACCCAGCCTGATGACTTATTGAACACCGGGGTGGAAATCGTGGCACAGCCTCCAGGCAAAAAGCTGCAAAACCTTGGCCTTCTATCAGGGGGAGAAAGGGCGCTGACCGCAATCGCACTCTTATTCTCAATCCTGAAAGTCAGGCCGGTACCGTTCTGTATCCTCGATGAAGTTGAGGCTGCGCTGGATGAAGCGAATGTGCAAAGATTTAGCCAGTACCTAAAGAGGTACAGTGATGAAACACAATTCATTGTCATCACCCACCGAAAGGGAACAATGGAGGAAGCAGATGTTCTTTATGGTGTTACCATGCAGGAATCCGGAGTGTCAAAACTCGTATCTGTACGTCTTGAAGAAACGAAGGAATTAATTCCTCAATAGCATTATTTGTGGAGCAGCATTTTAAAGCTGTTCCACACCCGTACATATTAAGCTTTTAAAAAAGGAAGTGAGAAAATGAGTTTTTTTAAGAAATTAAAAGAAAAAATCACCAAGCAAACAGATACAGTTACTGAAAAGTTCAAAGATGGATTAACAAAAACACGCGATAACTTCTCCAATAAGGTGAATGATCTTGTTTCCAGGTACCGTAAAGTTGATGAAGAATTTTTCGAGGAACTGGAAGAAATTTTAATTCAAGCAGATGTGGGTTTCGACACTGTCATGGAATTGGTGGAAGAGCTAAGGAGTGAAGTCAAGCGTAAGAATATCCAGGATCCGCGTGAGGTACAAGGTGTCATTTCAGAAAAGCTTGTGGAAATATATGAAAGTGCTGGTGAGGTCTCCACAGACTTAAATATTCAGCCTGATGGACTTACCGTTATCCTGTTTGTAGGTGTTAATGGTGTTGGAAAAACCACTACTATCGGCAAGCTTGCCCATAAGTTCAAAAATGAAGGGAAAAGTGTATTACTGGCAGCAGGCGATACGTTCCGTGCCGGAGCGATTGAACAGCTTGAGGTGTGGGGAGAACGAGTCGGAGTTGATGTCATCAAGCAGGGGGCAGGTTCTGACCCTGCTGCAGTCATGTACGATGCAGTTCAATCTGCAAAATCGCGCAAAGCAGATATTTTGATTTGCGATACAGCAGGACGTTTGCAAAACAAGGTAAACTTGATGAAGGAATTGGAAAAGGTCAAGCGTGTCATTGAAAGGGAAGTTCCCGGCGCGCCGCACGAGGTTTTACTGGTTCTGGATGCAACCACAGGACAAAATGCGATGATCCAAGCGAAAACTTTCAAAGAAGCAACTGATGTTTCAGGTATTGTCCTTACCAAGCTGGATGGTACAGCAAAAGGCGGAATTGTTCTCGCCATCAGAAACGAACTGGAAATACCGGTTAAATTCGTCGGCCTTGGCGAAAAAATGGATGATCTCCAGGAATTCAATGCAGAACAATATGTTTACGGCCTATTTGCCGACATGGTTGAAAAAGAAGTAGAAGAGGAAGAAGAATAATAAGAATGAAAAACAGCCGGAGAGGAATCTTTGGCTGTTTTTTTGGTTCTATAATATTTGTTGG
>NZ_JAGGQS010000020.1:0-76069 GCF_018613175.1 Bacillus sp. ISL-47
GTGTTTATTCGAAGGAGCTGATTCAGTGTCCTGCGGGAAGAGAGGGAGCGGGAGACCCCGCAGGCGTGAAACGTCGAGGAGCTCTGTTCCTCCCCGGGTTCGCTGCGTGACTGGAGCGGAAATCAACGGGCAATCTTTAGAGTCCAAAAACAACAATCTATACGAAAACTATCATGATTCCTCTGGCTCCCAACCCATGCATGAAAATAAATCTCCTATGTCCATAATGTAGAGGACACAAACAGTTTATAGGACGTGGCTCTTTATGGTGGCGTAGACCCTGTTACGAAAACTGTTTGAGTGGATTTGGTGATCAACCCTTTGTTGGCTCATTCCCTCTGGGAAGGATGACCACGTACAGAAAAATGCCTATTTTCAAATCCACTCACTGTTTGTGATTTAATACGTGGAGGATTAGAATTATGGATGTATTTATTGAACGTTGTGCAGGTCTTGATGTTCATTCGGAGACAATCGTTGCCTGCGTTCTTACCGGCAAACAAGACGAGGATTTGATCAGGATAACCGAAACCTTTCCAACCTTGACGAAGGATCTCTTCCGTCTATTAAAATGGTTGGAAGAGCACGGGGTTACCCATATTGCGATGGAAAGCACCGGAGTATATTGGAAGCCTGTGTTTAATATCCTTGAAGACTTTTTTGATATTACTCTTGCGAATGCACAAAGGATTAAAAATGTCCCTGGAAGAAAAACTGATGTTTCCGATGCCGAGTGGATTGCCAAGTTATTACGACACGGACTCATTGAAAAGAGTTTTGTGCCCCCGTCCGATATCCGGGAGTTACGGGACCTGACACGCCTTCGAAAAAAGTGGATAGGCCAATTGACTTCTGAGAAGAACCGGATTCAAAAGGTTCTGGAGTGTTCAAATGTAAAGCTGAGTTCGGTCATTTCTGATGTCTTTGGGGTTTCAGGGAGAAGGCTGCTTGAGAAATTGGTGGAACAGGGATACGTGGAAGAGGATGATGTCGAAAGCCGGATTCACGGAAAGATGTCATCTAAAAAACAATTAATTACTGACTCGCTTTTCGGTACGATAAATGATCGTCAAAGATTTTTAATCAAACAGTCTTGGCTTCACATTCAACAGCTGGAGGAACATATTTTAGAAGTAGAAAAAAGAATTGACCAACTTCTGGAGGAATATAAAGAAGAACTTCACTTGCTTCTGACCATTCCTGGGATAAAGAAAGATACAGCAGCCATCATTATTGCCGAGATTGGAGTGGATATGAATCAGTTCCCAACCTCTCAACACTTATCCTCGTGGGCAGGTGTATCTCCTGGCAATCATGAAAGTGCAGGGAAACGCAAAAGCACTCGGACAACAAAAGGAAATCCGCACATAAAATCAGCTATGTGTGAAGCAGCCTGGGCTGTTTCCAGATGCCGAAATAGGTGGTTAGCTACTAAATACTGGTCTACGGCCGCTAGAAGAGGAAAGAAAAAAGCACTCGTTGCCACATCGCATCGAATGCTTCGAATCATCTACTCCATGCTTATAAACAAGGAGCCATTTAAAGAAAAAGAAGTTATTTAGTTTAACCCAAACCAAATAGATATATACATGGTTACCTTCCTACAGGTAGCCCTGCTTTCTTATTGGCTTTTTTAGGTTACTTTAAGGGTTGCCGAATATGATCATTAATATTCGTAGATGCCAGAATTAATTATTTTCACAGAAAAGAGCCTTGAGAAAACACGCATTAAGGAATTGTGAGTAATCCAAGAATTTTGCGCCTTTCATTCCAATCAACGTGGTGCCAAAATCAACAACGCCTGTAACCCCCAAAATATTTTATCCTGATAAAAGAAGCCCATACCGACTTCGGTATGAGCTAGGCTGCAAACTACTATTTATAATAACCGCCATAATAGGCAAATCCGCCAAAAACAAGCAGCAGAATCAGCAGAACCACCACCAGTGCCAGCCAGAATCCTCCACCCCCGTAATATCCTCCAGTATAAGGTGGAATCGGATAGCCGTAATAACCATAAGGCATAATGCTTCTACCTCCCTTCGCCTTCTATTATTAAGATATGTGTCAAACAGGAGGAGCGTTTAGGCGATTACATCAAATTCACTGCGATAGATAAGTAAAATCCATATTTTCCTGAGCACCGCTAAAAAAACGCATCATATGATAATAGCAAGAGGAAAATTAAGGGAGGAGTGTTAAATGAAAATCATATCCATCTGCAATAAATGCAAAGGAACAGGAAGTATAAAGGCTTATAAATTTATAAAGAAAACTTGCCCTGTCTGTAATGGAAAAGGAAAAATGACAAAAAACATTACGGATATCAAGAAAGAGAAAAGACAAAAAAATTCGCTTATTCCCCATTAGGAAGCATAACATTGAATTTACATCGGCTATGGACCCTTTCCTCAGGCAAGGGTTTTTTATTTTGATTTTAAATGATTTATAATGACAACGGAAAGAAACATCTGATTACGGTCAATTGGAGTGAAAAAAATGAAACACTGCAGGAACGGGGTACTTCTTTTAATATTTTTACTTGTTTTGCTTGCATCGGGTTGTTCATCTGAGGAGAAAAAAAGTGAAAGTCCAAAGGAGCTGCCTTCTAAAAAGGCTGTTGAAGAAACTCCCTATGAATTTACCAGAGCCTCAGCCCAGCAAATTGAACACATCCAGGGGATAGGCTATCCTGGAAATGATACAGGGCTTTATCTCTCATCCAGTGATGGATTAAAGCTTTTCAAAGATGGCGCATGGCATGAAACTTCCACCCAGCACCACAACTATATGGGGTTTCAGGCAGTAAAAGACGGTTATATTGCCAGTGGCCATCCAGACGAAGATTCTGATTTAAAAGACCCGCTTGGCATTGTAAAAAGCACAGATAAAGGCAAAACGATTGAAGGTCTGATGTTTTACGGTGAGAGTACATTTCCTTTTTTATCAGCTGGCTACAACACGGGTATCATTTATATCATTAATCAGGAGGAAAACACTGAGCTTGATGCCGGGGTATATCGTTCTGAAAATGAAGGGCAAATCTGGGACCCAGTCAGTTTAAAAGGATTGGATGCTGACACACTCGGGATGATAGCAGCCCACCCTGATTATGCTAATATAATGGCAATGTCGACGAGAAGCGGAATCTTTTTTTCCCGTGATAAAGGAGAAACGGTAGACTTAGTGTCTGAACCAATCATGGCTACAGCTTTGGCATTCACGGAAGACAGTTTGTACTATGCATTTGTTGAGCAGGAAAAGGTATTACTCAACAAGGTGAATCTTGAAACAATGGAAACCTCCACGGTCGAAATTCCATTTCTTAGCTATGACAACCCTATTACATATATTGCAGCAGATTATAATAATAGCGGCAGGCTTGCTTTCTCGACCTACCTGAAGGATTTATATGAGTCAGCAGACAGCGGCGAGACCTGGGAGCTTTTATTAAAAAATGGCAGAATAAAATAACTAAAGGGACAGCCAAGCTGTCCCTTTAGTTATTTTTACGCTTTTCTTTTTCTGCCCGATAAAACTCATGGAACATCTTCATTAGTGCCCGCTTCTCTATGCGGGAAACATAGCTCCTTGAAATACCAAGTTCTTTTGCAATTTCTCTCTGGGTTTTTTCTTTTTGCAAGTCCAGCCCAAACCTGCCGACGATGACCTCTTTTTCTCTGTCATCCAAAACATCAATATATTCCTTCACTTTTTCAAGTTCCATATTAAGCTGAATCGTATTTATAACATCTTCGGATTCTGACTTGAGTACATCAATAAGGGATATTTCATTACCCTCTTTGTCCTGTCCAATGGGATCGTGAAGCGATACATCCTTCTTTGTCTTTTTTAATGCCCGCAAATGCATAAGGATTTCATTCTCAATACACCGGGCTGCATATGTGGCCAGTTTTGTTCCTTTGCCTTCTGAATAGCTCTCAATTGCTTTTATCAGCCCAATCGTCCCTATAGATATCAGATCTTCAGAATCTTCTCCGGTATTTTCAAATTTTTTTACGATATGGGCTACCAGCCTGAGATTATGTTCGATCAGCATATTACGGGCATGCGCATCTCCAGCAGCCATCAATCGCAGGTATTTTTTTTCATCTGCAGGTGACAGCGGTTGAGGAAATGCATTATTTTTTACATAAGATACAAGGAACACAATTTCCTTAACCAAATAACCAAGTGCAGTTAAAATTCCGGACATTGTTCCACCCCCGCTTTTAATGCGTGTTCAAAAAAGCCTATAACTAATTCCTATGTAAGCATGGAGTTGTTTTTGTCTGTCCCATATAGATATTTTCAAACGGAAAAATTTCCCTTTCTACTTTGCGGGCTTCAATGGACATTTAATAGGTTTTTTCTTATGATGAGATTATATAAAAAGAGAAAGAGGTCTTATTTTTGAACGCGCAGCGTATAATTTTGGCACTCGTTTTTTTCATTGTTTTGATGGATAGCCTGGCAAAATTCATTTTTGACGGCTTTTCTTTAAGAACTTTACTTTTGTTACTGGCAACAGCCGCAATTGTAGTATTTCTATGGTTATTTCCAAATAAAAAGGACTGACACATTAGCAGTCAGTCCTTTTTTCAAGCAATTGCCTGGCTCTTTATACCTAGTCACTCTGTTACGCTTACCTCAGCGGCAATGATGCAGCCAATTGCTCCGCAAATAACCAATCCCATAACAATCGAGAACATCTCCTACACCCCTTTAGAAATTCCTGGTTTTCTTTAATGTACCATGGATTTTCCTTCTAAATAGCAGGTGAATGTGAACATTCTGTTAATCACAGCAACAGAAAAGGTTATTTCCTTTTTTTCCGGAATCCAAGTGTTAAAATTAAAATATGCAGTGACATACCCAATACCCTCCCTAACACAGTATTGTTAGGTGGAGTCTTTCTCCACCCAGAAAATTGCCTGACGTCCTTGAATACGAAAAATCATTTTCCTAACCACCTTTCATGTTTTTTTTAAATCATTTTTATTAAAACGGGCGATACATTGAAAACTGACGGTCACGGTTTTGGTCCTGGATTTTTTTGACCATTTGTTCACGCATAATATCTTCTGCAGATAATTTACGTTTTTTAATGGTTACAGTCAAAAATAATATATTTAAGGTCATTAGATTTTCCACCTCCTCTTTCATATCCCGCCTAAAGGCACAAAAAAGCCGCAAAGAGATATACACTCTCTGCAGCTTGATCATGAAGGCATAAAAAAGCCGCAGAGCACGATTCCTCCCTGCGGCATGGATATGTACTGTCAAAAAGTCAAGCGATCCATTCCATGTAGGTCGAATTCGGTAAAATAAATATTTAGTTCTGCTTCTACTGCAATACCTTTGTTCATCATTTCATTCGACCTCCTTGTTAGAATTTTTCACTTATAATGGTAATTATATCCACACACATATGGTTTGTAAACCTTTTTTTAGAGATTTTTTTAATTTTTTTTAGAGGCCATAAAAAAAACACCCTGAAGCAGGGCGTTTGCATTCTTTTATTTTTTCATCAGGAATTCCCGGCCTTCATCCATTTCGTCAAGCTTTGCGCGGAAACGCTTGGAGAGTGCAAAGAAATAAATGGATCCAAACAGGAAAACGGAAGAGGATCCAGCCATTATATATAATTCAAACATTGTATTCGCAGTATCGGGAATAATTAAACCCAGGTAAAAAAATGAGCCGACAGCAAGCAGAGCAATAGCAAACCGCTTGAAGTCCACCATTTTCTCAAATAAAAGCTTTGCTTCTTTTTTCATTTTATCACCTTCTATTTTATATGTCTTTTTAAAGACTATAATCCTACTTTAACATAGAAAGCAGTAGTCCAGGTGATGTAAATATTGTAAGCACAATAAGACCATCCAATAAGAGAAAGCGGTTCTCAATGAAAACCGCCTAATAACTTGTGTTGCTTATTTATTTTGGATAATGGCCTCAACAATCTTCATAACCAGATTGGCCGAATGGAGTGCCGCCTTTTCCAAAAATTGATCAAAAGAAATATCGGACTCTTTTCCTGCAATATCTGACAGAGAGCGAATAACTACAAAAGGGGTTTTAAATTGATAAGAGACCTGGGCGATAGCCGCTGCTTCCATTTCTACCGCCTGCAGATCTATGAATTTATCACGGATATAGTCCACTCTTGCCGGATCATTCATAAAGGAGTCACCCGTCGCAATCAAGCCTCTGGCAACCTGGATATCCTGGATTTCATTCGCGCAGCCCTCAGCGATTTTTACCAGCCTGCTATCAGCCTCAAACGCGGCCGGCAGTTGCGGCACCTGCCCGTACTCATAGCCAAAAGCGGTAACGTCTACATCATGATGCCTTACCTCTGTGGAAATAACGACATCCCCTACATTTAAATCAGGGTTAAAACCGCCTGCCGATCCAGTGTTAATAACATAGTCCGGCTTAAACCGCTCTAAAAGGATAGCAGTGGACATGGCAGCATTCACTTTCCCAATCCCAGATCGCAGAAGGACTATTTCTGTTCCATTCATCTTTCCTGTTGTAAACTCGCAGCCGGCGATGGTTTCCTGCCCTTTGCCTTCTATTTTATCTCTAAGTAAAGTAACTTCTTCTTCCATTGCTCCAATAATCGCTATTTTCATCATAAAACCTCTTTTCATATTTTCTATGGCTTTTTCTATTGACAGGTGGATCGCACCACGCTTTATGTAAAACTTCAGGAACATGCCATTTGTTTCCGCAAAGACTATTCTACCATCACTGCCAGGAATTTTTCCATCGATCGCAAATTTATTGGTTTTATCAGCATCTCTAATTTTCAAACCGCCGCAAAAGGATAAATCCTGCAGAAATTTGCCAGAACAGTCTGGCGGCTCTAAAATAAATGATAGAAAATCTTTGTTTGAACTTTGCTTAAGGAAGGATGATTTTGTCTATGAATTTTCAGTTTGATTTAATTGAAGATAAAGTTGAATTTTATGAGGCTCCTTCATTAAAGGAGCTTGAAAAGAAGATAAATAGCCAAATCGAACATAACAAGGCGATTCTTTTATCTGTCCATCATGTTTCCCATCAAATGCATCTTGACGAGAATGGAAGAACTTATTACTCTGCCGTTGTCCATTTCAAGGCAAAAAAATAAGGGCGTTTAGACGTCCTTATTTTTTTGCTCTGTTAAACATGTCTGTTGATTTCAGCTCATAGGGCCAAGTACAATAATTAACAATAACCTAGCCTATTTTTTAATTAATTTCATTTAACACTTCTACCTTTACCGGCTTCCAGCCTTGACCGTCCACCCAGTCAATATAGACACGATATTTTTCGCTTTGGTCCTTTGTTGATATGGTTCCTACAGATTTGTTTGGTCCATTATTGCCAAGAAACCATACTGTCATATTGCTTTGATCAACTTCAGTAGCATAAGAGATTGCCTGGAGCATTTCCTGCCAGTCTACGGCATTCTGGTCATAGACTGCTGTGTGTTCACCTGATTGGGACGTGCCCACCGGTTTCCATGCTGGATTTTCGATTGTTTTTTCAACATCCGGCGAGCTTCCGCCTTCTGTTACAACTTTTTCATCTTCTTCTTTTGATTCATCTTCAGCTTCCTCATCTTCCTCCTTCTCTGCTGCTTTTTCTTCGTCTTCTTTAGCCTTTTCTATTTCTTCTTCTTTTTCCTGTTCAGAATCACTGGCTTGTTTATCTGTATTCTTTTCATTTTCTTTTATCTCATTCTCAGATGCTGTTTGTTCCTCCGCCTGAAGCTCTTCATCATTGTTCCCGCCAAAGAAAATCTTGGCTGACACAACGATAATTAGTAATACAACAAGTGCAATTAGACTATTTAAAATGATATTGGTTTTTTTTCTTTTTTCCCGTTTACCTAATCGGGACTCTCTTGATGATTGCTCATTCCCTTTCAAGGCTTTCTCCTCCCCAAACTTTTATCAGGATTACACAATAATGCTAATGAAAGGCATAAAACTATTTAGCCACGCCACGCCCCATCTAAGTCGTTACTTCCTAAATTGCGGCTGTGAACATTCTAACACGACATAAGGCTATCTTAAAAGAAATAACCTTTTCCATGAAAAAAGCGAGCCGTACGTTTATTTTGTATCAATAAAATGGATGCTGAAGCCATTTGGAAAGTTACAATATATCACAGTTTTTTATGAATCTGCAGAGCCAAAGGACGGAACTTCTTCTTTATGATTAAAGTTGTATATCCCTTTCACCAAGTCTGCAAATAGGGGATTCACACCGCCTGTATCCTCTGTTACCCCAAGATTTACGGTAACAAGCGCATATTTCGGGTTTTTATAAGGGAAATAACCCGCAAACCATTTATTATGGAGCTGCTTTCCGCCTACTATTCTTCCTGTCTCGGCAGTACCGGATTTGCCGGCTACCTCATATGGAAGTTCTCTGAACCATCTTCCGGTTCCATCCTCATTAATCACAACCTCTCTAAGAAGTTTTTGAAGTTTCATAGCTGTATAAGGAGCAACCATTTCTCCGGTCAGCTTTTGCTTCTTAAATTCCAAAAGAGATGTACTGTTTTTATATTCGATTTCTGAAGCAACCCGAACCATTTCTTTCTGTCCGCCTCGCGCTATTGTTGCCATCATATTGGCAACAGCAAGAGGGGTGGCTCTGACTTCGTGCTGGCCAATCCCTGTTAAGGCAACATAATTACGGTCCTTTTTGGCATCTTCTGATAAAAACACACGGCCCTTTTCTTCATCCTGAAGCTGCCTAAAGTCATTGAAATGGTATATATCGCCTTGCCAGGTCACAGGACCCGTCAGCGATAACCTCTCTGCATAAACCTCCAATAATCCGGAATCAATATCTTTTAATTCATTTGCTACGGTAGCAAAAGTATTATTGCAGCTTCTTGCAAAGCTATCATTGAAATTAAGCATTCCATGCTGATACTTCAGGTCTGGCTGCCCATTAATTTTCTTGCTGCAATCAAATTGCCTTGCAGGGTCATCCAGTCCATGATCAATAGCTGCTGCAGCAACGACTGTTTTGAATACTGACCCCATAATTTGCTGTTTTATCATTTGATTGACGGCTCCGCCGCTTTCTTTCCCAAAGGGATTATCTTTATTAATGGCAGGGCGCGATACCATCGCCAATACAGTATTTGTCTCAATATCCAGGAGAACAATTCCCCCTTTTTTGATGCCATGCTGATCAGCAAAATTTTCAGCCATCATTTGCAGATCATAGTCCAAGGTTGTCTTAATATTGACAGGATAGAAAGGATTAGCAGGCTCTACATATTTCACATTGATGCCAAATAAGGGGCCTCCAGTTGCATCCACATGGTAGACTAGTTTAGAAGCACCTTCAGGAAGCAAAAATTCATCGAAGCTCTTCTCCATGCCTGTTACGCCCACCATTGTGCTAATAGATAACTCTTTATCCGGGTACCTTTCCTTAACGAGATTTTGATTTTCTCCTGTAATTCCAATTAACTGTGCAGCTGGACTCTCTAAAAGGTTGTACTTCTTCTCAACAGCAAAAACTCCTGGGATCTTCAGAGCATTTATTTTCTCCATTTGTTCCTCAGTCAGCTGGAGCGGCTCAGGCTTGCCAAAAGCGAAAGGCTCCTTGGCGTTTTCAACTGAATAGCGGAGAGAATATTCCGATGCACCTGTAATTTCCGAAACCCGTTCAATATCCCAATCCATTTTTGCCAGGAACGGAAATAAAATAAGGACAGGAATATCTTTATGAGTGAGGGGCTTGCCATTTCGGTCTAAAAAGTTCCCCCTTCCAGTATCTATGACCATTTCCTGGGATCTCTGGCGAACACTTGCTTCAAGCAGATTTATTCCCCTGTCTGTAAAATGTTCAGTCGATATGAGCTGAAGCTGAATCAGCCTTCCCACCAGCAAAAATAGACCTGCAAAACTTATAATAAGCCAGCCAACTGCTCTTTTTCTCCACATAAAAAACACCTCGTCAAAAGTCTTGACGAGGTTTGCTGATTTCAAACTATTCGAATTTAAAAATATTATTTAATGGAAACAATACGTACGTTCATTTCTCCCCCAGGAGTCTGGACAGTTACTTCGTCCCCAATCGTACGCCCAATTAGGCTTTTTGCAATCGGTGAATCGTTTGAGATTTTCCCTTCGAAAGGGTCTGCCTCGGCACTTCCTACGATCGTATACGTTTCTTCGTCTCCATCTGGAAGTTCAACAAAAGTAACAGAACGGCCAAGTGCAACAGTATCTCCAGCCATTTCTTCCTCTTGGATGATTTTCGCATTGCGGATCATATTTTCAAGTGTTGTAATACGGCCTTCTACAAAAGCCTGCTCTTCTTTAGCAGAATCATACTCAGAGTTTTCGGATAGATCCCCGAAGCTTCTTGCGATTTTTATACGTTCAACTACTTCTTTACGTTTAACCGATTTTAAATAATCAAGCTCCTGCTCAAGCTTTTCTTTACCTGCTTGTGTCATAGGGAAAACTTTTTCTGTAGCCAAAACCTTCACTCCTTCGAATTACACATTCCTTTACGGTTTGTGTTTCTATAATGTGTATGTACTTCTTTATATCAGATTTTTAGGAAAATGAATAGGAGCGCGTCCTCGTTAAAGGGCGCGCATGTAATATTTTTAGCTTTGTTAACCTTGCCTGTGGATTTCGCTCGGTGCTCAGCGAATCGCAGGCGGTCCGGGAGCCTTCAAGGCGCTTTAACACAGCCTCAGTGTTTAAAAATTAGGCTCTTTTCTCATAGATTGTTGTGTTTGTTTATGAATTTTGCCTTCAAAAAACAACAAGCTTTACGAAAAAGCCAAAAAACAAAAATAATGGATCCTATTGAACATTTTCTATGCTATTGTTTCATAAAAATGACTTTTGTTCAAGAATTGTTTGAATTTTTGTGACCATTAAATCAATAGCGACATAATTATGTCCGCCTTCAGGGATAATGATATCCGCATATCTTTTCGTTGGTTCAATAAATTGATTATGCATCGGACGTACCACATTTACATACTGCTCAATGACTGAGTCCATTGTACGGCCGCGCTCCTTAATATCTCTAAAGAGGCGGCGGATGATACGCAAATCTGCGTCCGTATCGACATATAATTTAATATCCATCAAGTTACGGAGCCTTTCATCCTCCAGGACAAGGATCCCTTCAAGGATAATGACATCCTTGGGCTCGACTTTAATCACTTCTTCGGATCTTGTATGCATCGCATAATCATATACTGGCTTGTTCACTGGCTCATACCGCAGCAGGCTTTCGACATGCTCTATCAGCAAATCGTTATCAAATGCAAGAGGATGATCATAATTAGTCTTCAATCTTTCTTCAAATGGCAAATGCGTCTGGTCTTTATAATAATAATCCTGTTCAATCATCAAGATAGAGTGCCCTTTAAAGCGATCGTAAATCGATTTTGTTACACTCGTTTTTCCGGAGCCGGAACCGCCGGCTACCCCAATTACAACGGGTTTGCGTTTCATTCGGTTAGAGCTCCTTTCGCATCATGTTGTTAGGGTATACCGGCTTTTCAACCTTGAAGTGAACAATTTGGAGCGGGTGGCGTGCTGCATCCAATTCATTGCCTTTTTCATCCCAAATTTTATCGATGACTTGTGTAAAGTTCTCAATTTCAGGTCCAAAAAACTCAACTTCCTGCCCCGGCTTAAAATTGTTTCGCTGCTGAAGAGTAACCATTTGTGTGTCGGGATTGTAATCCAGTACTAAACCAACGAAATCAAAATTCGTCTTTTTGCTATGATTTCCAAACATTTGCTCTTTATACCCCGGTACCCCTTCAAAGAACGCTGGAGCAGTTTCACGATTAGCACATTTGTCCAACTCTTCAAGCCACTCCTGCTTAATTACAAAATTGTCTGGATCTGCGCAGTAAGCGTCAATCACTTTTCGATATACACTTACTACTGTTGCAATATAATGAATGGATTTCATGCGTCCTTCGATTTTCAGGCTATCAATTCCCAATTCAATCATACGCGGAATAGACTCGATTAGCTTCAAATCTTTAGGGCTCATAGCAAATGGAGCATCCCCTTCTGTGTAAAGAGGCACCTCATTTTCGTCTTCAAGCTGATACAAATCGTAATCCCAGCGGCATGATTGGCAGCAGCCGCCCCGGTTGGAATCACGGGCTGTCATATGGTTGCTGAGTGTACATCGTCCAGAATATGCAATACACATCGCACCATGGATGAAGGTTTCGATTTCAATATCAACCTTTTCCTTCATTTCTTTAATTTCTTCTGCACTTGTTTCACGCGCAAGAACAACACGTTCCAAGCCTTCTTCCTTCCAGAACTCAACTGCTTTCCAATTGGACAAGGATTGCTGCGTGCTTAGATGCACTTCGATTTCAGGAGCAACACGGCGGCAGGTTTCGATTATTAGGGGATCTGCTACAATAATTCCGGCAACTCCCGCTTCTTTAAGTCCAAGAAGATAATCCTCCAGGCCCTCAATATTTTCATTATGTGCAAAAATATTTGTTGTCACATAAATCTTTGCCCCATATTTTTTGGCGAACTCCACGCCTTCTTTCATTTCATCAAAGGTGAAATTGCCCGCATTTGAACGGAGCCCGTATTCCTGACCGCCAATAAACACAGCATCAGCACCATAGTGAACGGCAATTTTCAGCTTTTCAAGGTTTCCTGCAGGGGCTAGCAATTCAGGCTTTTTTACAATAACCCTTTTGCCATTGACAATTTCGGAAATATTATCTTTTACCGCTGTCATAAAGCTGCCTCCTCTTTCTTATTGTTTTATATAAATCACTATAGCTATCCAGCCAGCAGATTAATAAACTGTTTCTTTGAAGAAGAACCCTGTATCAAGCGGGCGGTTAGCCGGCTGAATCTTTTCAATTTCTGCTAATAGATCATCTTTTATTTCATCATATTGATCCGGGTCTTCGACAAAAGTATCAATTGCTTTTCGATATAATTTAGTGGCTTCAATAATATATTCAGAACTTTTTAATACCCCATCAATTTTAAAGGAATCAATGCCGGCTTCCATCATATCCTGCAGTTCATCGATAATGCAGATATCATTTGGGCTCATAATATGAGTACCGTTTTCGTCCTCGAAAATCGGATATTTGTTTTCACGTTCTTTATCATGAAGAAACATATTCTTTTCCTGTTTACGGTTCTCTACTTCCAGTGCCTTCCCCTGATATTCATAATAATTTCCAAGAAGGGAACGTTTGGATTGGAACATCGCTGTCATACCATGAACCTGCACTTCAATTTCAACTTCAGCATTTTCTTTTATTTCAACAATGGCGTCCATATTAATCTCCCGTGCAAGAACGGCGCGTGCAGCACCTTTTCTTCCCCAGTAATTACATGTATACCAGTTTGTGGCTGTCGTTTCAGTATTCCAATGAAGCTTCATGTCAGGTGCAGCAGAACGGGCAGCCATTAAAACTGCTGGATCTCCAAAGATAATTGCATCAGTATTTATCTCTTTTAAAAAGCTGATATATCCCTCAAGCTCCGGCACTTTATCATTATGGAATAATGCATTCATGGCCACATATACTTTTTTCCCATGACCATGGGCGATTTCAACTGCTCTTTTAATATCTTCTTTTGAAAAATCTCCTGCAAGCCTCAAGCCGTATCGCTGTTCTCCAACCACAAAGGCGTCTGCACCAGCAGAAGCTAATGGAAGAATATCTTCAACACTTGTTGGTGTCACTAACAGTTCAGGTTTTTTCATTTCTTTCACCTCTTTTTACTAATTGCCACTCCGTCCCCTACAGGCAGTATGACTGTGTAGTATTCAGGATGACTCATTAACCATTTGTTAAAACCATCTATCTTTTTTACAAGATTCCGGATACGCTTACTCTCAATTTCCGGCTCACATACAAGGCCTTTAAAAAGGACGTTATCTGTAATAATCATTCCATCCTGAGCAAGATAACGGGAATACATTTCAAAAAAGCGCTGATATTGACCTTTTGCCGCATCAATAAAAATGGCATCATATAAACCATGTTTCTGAACGTCTTCCTCTACCTCCAGAGCATCTCCTTTTATAATGAGAATTTGTCCATTTTTACCCGACTCATTTATATACTGCTCTGCAAGCAGATAGCGTTCAGCATCCCGCTCAATCGTAACAATGTTGCTATCAGGGAGCGCATAAGCCATTCTTAGTGCGGAATAGCCAATTGCAGTACCTACTTCTAAGATAGTCTTCGGCTTTTGTATGCGTAAAAGCTGAAGCATAGCCTCTATTCCTGCCAGCTCCATAATGGGCACACTATGCTTTTTGGCATAGTGTTCCATTTTGCTTAACAATTCCGGCCTTTCCGGTATTATATCCTCTATATATGCATGCAGCTTATCATTCATCAAGCTGGCATCACCTCGATTAAACGTAATTTTATTATCACCTTTAATAAATCATTTAGCTGGCTGTTACACTTGGTTTTGATTTACCCTGCAGGCACTTGGCCTCCTCGGCGCATTCGCGCCTGTGGGTCTCACCGCACCGGGTTTGCTTCTCCCGCAGGACTTTGAATAGTCTCCACCGAATAAACACCTCACAAAGAAAATGCGAATGCATATTAGAGGAGGTGTCACGCCTTCCGCTCCAATCAACACTGTGCAAATAATTATTTAGCATTATCAAAGCTTATTTTACAGCTAGAGTACATTTATGACTTAAACTCTTTCATTTTAGACATGAAAAAATAGCGTTCACAGATAGGATGTCAAAATGCGCAGTGCTGCATTCCGGCCGTTTAGCCTTATCCATGCTTGTCCGTGATTCACGCTATTGCAATGCTTTATTAAAACACCTGATCTATTTTACCATAATTAAAAGGGGAATGCTATATTTCAGCGTTCCCCTTTTTTGGCATCTTAATTGTTAGTAATGTGCTGTGATTTCTTTTGATTATGCTCATCAAGTGTTTTTGAGAATAATACATCTCCTGTAGTTGTAGCAAGGAAGTATAAGTAATCTGTTTCAGCCGGCAGCAATGCTGCTTCAATGGATGAAACGCCCGCATTTGCAATTGGTCCCGGTGTCAGGCCTGGATACTTATATGTGTTGTATGGAGAATCAACTTCTAAGTCCTTATATAGAACCCTTGATTTGTGTTCTCCTTTGGCATAAAGGACAGTTGGGTCTGTTTGCAGAGGCATGCCCGTATCGATCCGATTATAAAATACACTGGCAATCTGGTCACGGTCAACTTTTTCTGTTGCTTCTTCCTCGATCAACGAGGCCATTGTCAGTAATTTGTGCGCAGTGAATTCCTGCTGTTCCATTTCACCACGATATTCATTGATGACTGCTTCTGTTTTATCCAGCATCACTTTAACAACTTCTTCTATTGTCGGATCTTCTTTATAGAAAGGATATGTTGCAGGAAATAAATACCCTTCCAGTGGATATTTAATATTTTCAGCTAAGATTTCATCTGTCAGCAAATCAGGATACTCAGCCATTAACGATTCAATAAAAGCCTTATCGTTAAGCTTCTTAAAAACGGCTTCAGGCTCCTGATTAATTTTTTCGCCAATTATTCCGGAGATCTGTTCAAGCTGTTTTCCTTCTGGAATGGTAATCTTAAAGACCAGCTGCTCCATGACTTTCCCTGTTTTTAGGCTATCCAGAATTTCCGGCATGGTCATGGAAGGCTTCAATTCATATTCTCCGGCCATGAATCCAGCTTCGTTTTTGAATTTCACATAATATTTAAAGACGCGGGCATCTTTTATGATTCCATTTTCCTCAAGAATTTTTGCGATTCCTGTAACAGACGATCCGATGGGAATCTCCACTTTCTTTTGCTGGTCGCTTTCCGGATCGGCAGGCTTCAAAGCTGAATTAATATAAAAATAACCTCCCCCGATGACCGCAATAGCTGAAATAAATAATATAATTGCAACAATCAGAACAATCTTCCGGACAACTTTCGCTTCACTTTGCCGCTCAATCATTTTCTCGCGGATGACTTCCTTCTTTCCTTTTTTCTCTTCTGTGGACATCACAAATCCCCTCCGTTCCATAGACGTTGGCTATATCATACAAAAAGACAAGGTATATCCTTATCTCTTATTTGATCTTTACAGTCATGCTTGCCAACAGGCCTAAGAAAAACTGCGTAATAGTTCTCTTTATTTCCGATACATCTCGGATTATTATACTATATTTTCTTTTTGAAGTCGCAGGATATAACAAAAAACCATATATTTCGCCATTTTTTTCCACAATTTTTGTTAGAAGATCACTAATAGGTCTGATATATATGTTTGTTAATTACCGCTCCAGGCTAAACGAACCGCGGGCGGTGAAGGTGCCTCTTGGCGAACATTGTATGAACATAATGAATTCATCATGAAGGAAGTGCTAATGCATCAGAGAAGTCTTCATCTTCAGTACCTATCAACAGTCTGCCAAAATCAGCAATCAGATTTTATGGCATAAAAAAACCGGCCAGCAGGCCGGTCGTTTTTTTAGTCTTCTTGTTCTTCAAGGAATGTGTTAAGCATTTCTTCAATCAGGTCCCATTCCTCTTCTGTTTCGATTGGCTGCAATTCTCCGTCCTTGCTGTCTTCGCTTGGACTGAAAGCAGATGCATGAATTTCAATTTCTTCATCATCATTTTCATCTGCCCCTACTGGATAGTAAAGAACGTATGATTTTCCGAATTCATCAGAATCAAACGTGAACAATACTTCACACAGCTGTTCGTTGCCCTCTTCATCAATTACTGTAATATTGTTGTCTCCGTGGTTCATTCTTTTCACCTCATTAAATTTGGCTATTTAAAAAGCCTTGTAAAATCATGACGGCTGCCATTTTATCAATGACCTTTTTCCTTTTTTTGCGGCTGACGTCAGCTTCAAGCAAAACTCTTTCAGCTGCCATTGTGGATAAACGCTCGTCCCATAGCACAACAGGCAGGCCGAATAGCTTTTCCAGCTCTGAAGCATAGAACTTGCTTGCCTCTCCGCGCGGACCAATGGTTCCATTCATGTTTTTAGGCAAGCCGACGACAATTTTACTGACTTCATGCTCTTTTATTATTTCACCAATTCTTTCAAAACCAAACTTTTTTTCTTCTTCGTTGATTTTGATGGTTTCCAAGCCTTGCGCTGTCCATCCCAGCGCATCACTTAGTGCGACACCGACTGTTTTAGAGCCGACATCCAATCCCATAGTCCGCATGTTTATCCCTCACGCTGCTGTTTTAAGTATGATTTAACCAATTCTTCGATGATCTCGTCTCTTTCAAGTTTGCGGATAATATTGCGTGCATCCTTATGGCGGGGAATGTAGGCTGGATCCCCGGACAACAGGTAACCGACAATCTGGTTAATCGGGTTATACCCCTTTTCCTGAAGCGCGCCATAAACCTGAAAAAGGACTTCATTCACATCTTGTTCGATTGGTTCTTCAGGAAAATTGAACCTCATTGTTTTATCAAATGAGCTCACTTCTTACACCTCGCTTTTCTGTATGAAGGGTTAGGAGCCTCCACCGGATTTATTTCAGTTGTTCCTGACTTCAATATTCCGGTCAGCTTGTCAGCTTTTTGATCCATGCCTTCATAACGGTTTGGCCTGTGGAAGCCGTTTGAAAATACAGAGCGATCATTAAATGATTTTGTTCCTGACAGGAAAACATGGTGTAGAACAAGCTGGCCTCTTCCTGATTTTGAACAATCTCTCATGGTTACCTACATTTTACACTACTTTTACGGGATATCAAACGGATTTAACCCATTCTTCTACAAATTGCAGTGCACTTTCAAGTTTTTCAGGATCTTTGCCGCCAGCTTGAGCCATATCAGGACGGCCTCCGCCGCCTCCGCCGCATCGGGAAGCCACTTCTTTAACCGCTTTGCCGGCATGGAAACCTTTCTTAATCAGATCCTCTGTCACTCCTGCAATGATATTCACTTTGCCCTCGTTGACGGCACCCAATACAACTACAGCTGATCCAAGTTTTTGTTTTAAGTCATCAGCCATATTACGGAGGTTATTCATATCCGCTGCCTGCACCTTTTCAGCAAGAACTGTTACGCCATTGATTTCCCTCGCCTTAGATACAAGGCTTCCTGCTTCAATATTACCCAATTTTGCTGCTAATGATTCGTTCTCGCGCTGAAGCTGTTTAATTTCTCCCAGTAATACATCAATTCTAGAAGACAAGTCTTTTGGGTTTGTTTTAAGTTTGCCGGAAGCATCTTTCAAAATGTTGATCTGATCATTCATCAGCTTGTATGCAGCTTCACCTGTGACTGCCTCAATTCTGCGTGTCCCTGCACCAATACCGCTTTCTGATTGAATCTTAAACAACCCAATTGACGCTGTATTAGGAACATGGCATCCGCCGCATAGCTCCAGGCTGTAGTCTCCCACCTGTACAACACGAACAATTTTTCCATACTTCTCACCGAATAGAGCCATTGCTCCCATTGCCTTTGCTTCTTCAATCTCTTTGTAATTTATATCTACATCTAGGCTTTGCCAGATTTGCTCATTAACAATTGCCTCAATTTTTTCAAGTTCTTCTGCCGTAATTTGCCCAAAATGAGAGAAATCAAAGCGCAGACGCTCAGGACCAACTAATGAACCTGCTTGGTTTACATGGCTGCCTAATACATCCTTTAAAGCCTGATGAAGTAAATGGGTAGCTGTATGGTTCTTAATTACTTTTGAACGGTTTTGCTCATTTACAGAAGCAAATACGGATGCATTGGTTTTGATTGTACCTTCTTCCACAACTGCTCTATGAAGGTTTTGCCCGTTTGGAGCTTTTTGAACATCCTTAATGGCAACTTTTAGACCTTGTGCTTCAAGAGTTCCCTGGTCGGCAATCTGGCCGCCGCTCTCTGCGTAAAATGGCGTTGCGTCAAGGATCAGCTGAACTTCTTCCCCTGCCGGTGCTTCTTTAATCAATTGGCCATCTTTAACAATTGCAGCCACTATAGCTTCTGTTTGGAGCTTATCGTACCCTACAAATTCACTTTCTGTTTTCAATTCCCCTAAAACGCCGCCTTGAACTTGCATGGAATCTACGTCCTGACGTGCTGAACGTGCACGTTCACGCTGCCTTTCCATTTCCTTTTCAAAGCCTTCATGGTCAACCTTCATGCCTTCTTCCTCTGCATACTCCTCTGTCAATTCGACCGGGAATCCGTAAGTATCATAAAGGCGGAAAACATCTTCACCATGAATCGTGCGGTTTCCTTTTTCCTTCTCTTTCTTTATAACAGCTGAAAGTATAGACAAACCTTCATGCAGGGTTTCGTGGAAACGTTCTTCTTCATTCTTGATTACCTTCTGAATAAACTCTGTTTTTTCTTTTACTTCCGGGTAGTAGTCCTGCATGATTTCTCCTACTACGGGAACGAGCTCAAACATGAATGGTTCATTAATATTTATTTGTTTTGCATAACGTACTGCTCGGCGAAGCAATCTCCTCAATACATAACCGCGCCCTTCGTTTGAAGGCAGTGCACCGTCTCCTACTGCAAAGGCTACCGTACGAATATGGTCAGCAATTACTTTAAAAGCAACATCCGTTTCTTTTGCTGCACCATACTTTATGCCGGAGATCCCCTCTGTTCCGCGGATGATTGGCATAAACAGATCTGTGTCAAAGTTGGTTGGAACATTTTGAACAACCGATGCCATTCGTTCAAGTCCCATTCCAGTATCAATATTCTTCTTTGGAAGAGGCGTATAGGTACCATCAGGATTATGGTTAAATTCAGAAAATACAAGGTTCCAGACTTCTAAATAGCGTTCATTTTCTCCTCCAGGATATAACTCAGGATCCTCTGCGTCATCTCCGTATTCAGGTCCGCGATCATAGAAAATTTCTGTATTCGGACCGCTTGGACCTTCCCCGATGTCCCAAAAGTTTCCTTCCAGGCGGATTATTCTCTCTTCAGGCACTCCAACTTTCTCCTGCCAGATTTTAAAAGCTTCATCATCTTCCGGATGAATCGTAACAGAAAGTTTTTCTTCATCAAATCCAATCCAATTTTTATCTGTAAGAAATTCCCAAGCCCAAATGATTGCTTCCTCTTTAAAATAGTCGCCAATTGAGAAATTTCCTAGCATTTCAAAGAAGGTGTGGTGTCTTGCTGTTTTGCCGACATTCTCAATATCGTTTGTACGGATTGACTTCTGTGCATTCGTAATCCGTGGATTTTCAGGTATAACACGCCCATCAAAATACTTTTTTAGAGTAGCTACTCCACTATTAATCCATAGCAGGGAAGGGTCGTCATGCGGAACAAGTGATGCGCTGGGTTCAACAGCATGGCCTTTCTCCTTAAAAAAGTCTAAGAACATTCGGCGTATTTCTGCACCTGATAATTGTTTCATATTATCCATCCTCCTAAAATTATGTATTCGTTTTTGCACCTGCCTTGAAAAAAGGCAACAAAAAAAGCCCTAATCCCTGGACAGGGACGAGAGCTTGCTCGCGGTACCACCCTGATTATGGAAAAAAGCATAGGTGCCTTGCTGGCTCTGTACTTGTTATTCCATCTCTCAGATCCTTAACGCGGATAAACGGCAGGTATTAACTGCACTCAGGATTAGCTTTCTGTTATCCTTCATCTGGGAATTCTCTCAGCCTGGGAACTCCCTCTCTTATATGAATGCAAAGAATAATCACATCCACGCAGATGGTCTATAACATACTCATTCCGTCTTCACGTTTTCAATAATAAAATAACTTTATAGACGCATTATAGCGACTTTTCAGGAACATTGTCAATACAGCCGTTATGATCCTGTGAATTTTGGTTCCGGCCTCTTGGAAAAATGTTTTCTCGCATGTATGAGGCTCACTTTCAAGACAGCCAAAATCGGGACGGCAATAATTAACCCTAATATTCCTCCTGCCTCTCCCCCCGCCAGCAAAGCGAGCATAATTAAAAGCGGATGCATATGAAGGCTCTTGCCCACAATTAATGGAGATAGGATATTCCCTTCAAGAAATTGCAGGACAATTATAATTCCCACGGTAATGACAATCATTTTTACTGATAGGGTTGAAGCGATGATGACAGCTGGTACAGCTCCAATGATCGGCCCAAAATATGGGATAACGTTGGTTACCCCAATAATCAAGCCGAGCAGGAGAGGATAACGCATGCCAAAAACCCAAAAAAGCAGGGAAGAAATGGTTCCAATCGCTGCGCATACCAAAAGCTGCCCTCTGATATAACTTCCAAGGGATTTATCAATATCCCTCAAGAATAATACACCTTCCTTTCTCCATTTCCTGGGCGTCAAATACCAGACTGCCTTCTTCATAATCGTAAAATCCTTCAGCAGGTAAAAAGAGATGAAGGGAATTACTGCAATTATTACGGCATAATTCAATATATTAACCAAAGAATTGATAACCCTTGAAAGCAGTCTATCCAATGCCCCCTCCACTGCAACAATCCCATCATCAATCCTGGATTGAAGCCCATCCGGCCAAGTGGAGGTTTTTTGCTGTATGACACCGATCCATCCCCGGTACTGGTTCGCAAACTGGGGAGCATTTTCTGCAAGATCCCTTAATTGATGGATAATAGCTGGTATTCCTTTATATAAAGAAAAACCGGCACCTCCAAAAAATAAAAAGTAAATAATAAAAACGGCTATTCCTCTATGGAGTCCCGTCTCATGAAGTTTCTCCACTACAGGATGCAGGAGATATGTAATAAAAGCTGCTATGATAAAAGGGATAATAATAGACAAAAGGATGTTCAGAACAGGCTGCCATAAAGTCTGAAGCTTAAAAAAAACAAATATTATGATAAGCAAGAGAAGCAGAAATCCAAGCCTGTAAAACCATTTCAATCGAATATCCAATAGGTCCGCCTCCTTGTTTTTATTGTGAGAGCTTCTTGCAGATTTATGCATGAGGACCATTCAAGTCTTTATAAAACTATTGCTATGCAAAAGCTAAATCTTGATCTAGCGTCGAGTTGTTTGGAGCAGAAGTTAAGACTATTTTAAAAATGCATGTTTATTTCCTCTGCAGATGCCTACTTTGGGACCTGTTAAATTTGAGTGTACCCAGGCAGACTCTACAGTTAAAAATGGAGAGGAATGTGCACGACCTAAAAGGCTGGCCCCCGTTCGAGGACCAGCCTACATTTAAATTCATTTTAGAATAAGGCTTTCGTTATTCTTTTTTGCATACGTTTCATCTGGCGCCCTGACATCAGGTTATTTTTTTGAGCTAAATTATAAGCAGCCATGCCTGCACCTATTAACATTGCAGAGGTTAACATTCTGTTCAATCGTCTCACCGCTTTCGTCAAAATTCACGAAAGATATCGGCGCTCATCTTCTTCAAACAAATCATCAAGGGAGCTAAGTGTTCCGTCTTCCTCAACCTGATGGGTATTGATGACTCCTTTTGACAAGGAAAGTTCAATAAAGCAATTCCAGCAATAGAATTGGTTGATACCGATTTTGCCGATATCCTTACTTAGGCAATTAGGACATTTTAGCATGGAAAAGACACCTCACTATTTTACATTTACAATGATGGCGTCCTTTCCAATAGCAGGGGGTTCATCGGTTTTTATAACACGTTTTCCTTCCAGCACATCTGAAAAGAAGCCATCCGACAGTTCATACCCTACAATCGTCCCCAATTCTTCCATAAAATATACATCCTCAAGTAATCCCAGCCGTTCACCTTCCCTGCTCATCATCATCTTGCCGGTTAAACGGTTATGGCTTTCAAATGTATATTCATCAATTTTGGGAATTGCCGTTAGAACAGAGGAATCTTCAATCATCACGCCATCCCAGCCAAACGAGGCAACGTCCTCAATCCCAATCAGATAAGTTTTTTTCAGCAGAGCGCCCTTTCGCAGAAGTAAACCCTTAACTTTCCCATTGCCTGAAATGGATAAATCACAAACTTCACCTATATTATTGCCTGTTTTCACTTCAAAAACAGGCAGCCCTTTTAATAAAGAAAATGTCCGCAAGGAATGTCCCACCTTCCCGAACATTTATAGTTTTAACTGGTTTTAAAAAAACATAACGAAAAACCATTGCCATTGGACCCAATAAGTTTACTGATTAGCCATGCAAATTTATGCTGCACTGGTTCTCAGCGGCGGCCATTATATCTCGGTTTATTAAAACGAGCGTTCCGTTCCCCTCCGTCTGAAAGCTCTTCGGAAAACTCATAATCCTGCTGTTTTGGCTGTTTTTGCCGCTTTACTCCATGGAGGTTGAGAAGCAAGCTTCTTTTTTTCTTTTCCACAAAAATCATATCTCCTTTACCAATATCTATTTGTTATGGATACTGAATTAAACTGTTTTTCTATTGCCAGGACCTACTTTTGCTTTCCCGTCTGATTCATGGTTATTCTTGCTTGCTTTTGCTTGCCCGGAATTGGAAACAAGACTGGATGATGCAAGTTCTTCTGATGCCATATTATTATTAGGTGCTGCTTCTTCATTCCACTTGCCCATATCTACAGCCCTCCAATGGATGGTATATAAAAAAGAACAGCCTGTATTTAGACTGTTCCTTTTTAGCTATATTCTTTTTCCATAAAATCATACGGTGATATATTTCCCATTCCGATCATGGGGTCTGCTTGAAGCAGTCTTTCTTCGAGTGTGAGTGCTTCATTTAATGAAGTATCACCAGCTTGATCCTCTTTATACTCACCTTCTTCCGGGATTGATTCCCGGAGCTTTTCAGAAAGCGTTGTTAGGCGTTCTTGTTCATCTGACCGCTCAACTCCAATTTTCAACGCTTCCTCTTCACCGCACAGAATTAAAAATTGCTTGCTGCGGGTGATCGCTGTATAAAGCAGATTTCTTCTCAGCATTCGATAATAACTTTTTACAACCGGCAGAATAACGATCGGAAATTCACTTCCCTGAGATTTATGGACGGAGCAGCAGTATGCATGTGTAATCTGGTTCAAATCCTGCCTGGTGTATGTAGCTTCCGCACCATCAAAGGAGACGACAACCATATCCTGTTTTTCCGTATTTTCTTTCGCATAAAAGATCGAAACAATTTCACCCATATCTCCATTGAATACATTATTCTCCGGCTGGTTAACAAGCTGAAGAACTTTATCGCCAATTCGGTATTTGACATCGCCAAAAGCGAGTTCCTTCCTCGAACCATCCGGATTGGGATTAAGGATTTCCTGTAATATTACATTGAGTTTATCAATGCCTGCGGGCCCTCTGTACATAGGGGCAAGCACTTGGATGTCCCTTGACGAATAGCCTTTTTTCTTGGCATTCAGAACGACTTTTTCAACAACATCCGTAATTTGTCCAGGTCGGCATTTAAAAAACGACCGGTCAGCCTGCTGTACGGAAATATTCTCAGGAAGCTTGCCTTTTTTCATTTCATGGGCCAGCTCGATGATTGACGATCCTTCCGCCTGGCGGTATATATCGGTTAAACGGACAGTTGGAATACGTTCTGAGCGGAGGAGATCTTTCAACACCTGACCTGGTCCCACTGAAGGCAGCTGATCTTCATCGCCTACCAGGATTACCTGCATATTTTCAGGCAAAGCCTTGAAAAGCTGATTAGCTAGCCATACATCCACCATTGAGGTTTCATCGATAATTAAAATCTTGCCATCCAAAGGGCTCTCCTCATGACGATCGAAACCCTCTGTCCCATTCCAGCCTAGGAGCCGGTGAATCGTTACAGCGGGCAGGCCAGTTGACTCTGCCATCCGTTTTGCTGCCCGGCCAGTAGGGGCCGCCAGAAGGAACGGGAAAGGCTCATCCTTTTTATAATCCTTAGGCTCAAGAGAACAGCCATGCAATTCAGCGTAAAGTTCTACAATCCCTTTTATGACCGTTGTTTTTCCAGTGCCTGGGCCGCCTGTAAGAATCAGCATCGGGGACATTAGAGCTGTTTGGATGGCTTCTTTTTGGGTCGGTGCATATTGGACGCCAAGACGCTCTTCCAGATTGCCAAGTGCCAGCAGAAACTCCGACTCCGGAAACTGTTCATCATACTGTGCTTGTTTAAGGATTCGTTTTATATTTGTTACAAGGCCTTTCTCCGAGAAATAAAGGGAAGGAAGAAATAATTTTTGCCCTTCAGCCATGATTTTTCCTTCTTCTTCAAGTTTAATCAGCTCATTAGAAATTTCTTTATATTCAATTGTGTCCCGCTTATTGTCTTCCAGCAGCTTTTTAACGCTTTGCAGGAGAACCTTTGCTTCAACAAAAACATGGCCTGCTTGCATGCTTTCCATTTCAAGTATGTATAGGCAAGCTGCTTTAATCCGATCGGGGTGGCTGCCCGAAATGCCAAGCTGATATCCCAGTTCATCCGCTCGGCCAAACCCGACACCTTCAATATCTTCTACAAGTTTATATGGATTGTTTTGCAGCACTTCTATTGTTGACTCTTTATAAACCTGATAAATTCGCATAGACAGTTGAGGGCCGAATCCATATTGATTAAGAGCAATCATGGCCTGTTCAAGGCCTTGATGCTCCATAAGGGTCTCGTAAAGCAATTTGGCTTTATCAGGTGAAAGCTTGGGAACCTGGTCGAGAAGGGAAGGCTGGTTAAGGATTCGGGAGATTGCATCTTCTCCAAGCGTCTCAACGATTAGCTCTGCTGTTTTCTTTCCGATTCCTTTAAATAATTCGCTTGATAAATAATTAGCCACACCTTGTTTAGTTTGGGGAAGGTCTTTCCGGTAATGGCTGGCATGAAATTGGACGCCAAATTTGGGATGATCTTTAAATTCACCATAGAAAATATAAGTTTCATGCTCATGCATCTTTGGAAGATAGCCGGTAATAACCGCCTCTTTCTCCTCATACGAATCATTCGTTTCATCAACCCGAATTCGCAAAACGGTATATAAATTTTGTTCATTATGAAATATGGTGACAAGATGCCTGCCTTTTATAAATTTTCCCTGTTCGGCAAAAAGATCCATGGAGTCCTGTTTTTCCATCTTTTATCCCCTCCCCTTAAGCAAATCATTCTTATTTTGATTCGGTATCTCCGTTTTCAATAAGCTTTTTCCCATATCCAGCCAAAACATGGTCAGGCTGAATTTCAAGTGCCTGATTGAAGTGGGCAAGCGCTGCATCCTCCTGTTCCTTAAAACCATAGGCTACACCCAGGTTATAAAAGGCGTCTGCATGTTCTGGCTCTATTTCAATGCACTTTTTCATTTGCTTAATGGCTTCATCAATATAATTTAATTGCGCGAGGCATAACCCATATTGAAAATGAGCTTCCGCATCGTTTTTATTCAATTCCGCACTTCGCTGCAAATAGGGCAAAGCCAGTTTTCCCTGATCAAGTGCTAAAAGCGTCATACCGAGCATAAAAAAGTTATCCCCAGTTTCCAGCCCTTTTTTCATGGCTGTTTCAAACATTTTCTTTGCTTCATCAAATTGCTGCATTTCATAATATAAGTTACCCGCGCTATAATAAGCTGCCCCCGCATTCTCATCAAGGCCGATTGCTTTTTCATAAAACTTCAGAGCCTTTTCATTCTCTCCTACAGCAGATAGTACGTTTCCAAAATTAATATACGAAACAGGGTCAGAAGGACTTTCCTCAATCGCTTCCATAAAAATCTTTGCTGCTTCTTCCCATTTTCCTTCTTGCATATATTGAATACCGATTTGGTTTTTATCCATGATCAATCACTCCATTCAAATGAAAGTATAGCATATTTTTGTCAGCTCTTTTACAAACGGGCACCATCGAATTTCCCCAAAATAATACCCCGACTCCTTGAAAAAGAATCGGGGCATTTTGATTGAAGTAAGCGATGCTTACCCTACGTAATCCAGGCGTTTTCCATCTTTGTATATTTCATCAATTGTACCGCCGCCAAGGCACTCGTCTCCGTTATAGAAAACAACAGCCTGACCGGGAGTTACAGCACGGATTGGCTCTTCAAAAACAACTCTAACTTTACCGTCTTCCAGAACCTCGACTTTTACCTTGCTATCATCCTGGCGGTATCTGAACTTCGCCGTGCATTCAAAGGTTCGTGGTTTATCTATAATTGATACCCAGCTATTATTAACAGCAATAATCGAATCAGAGTAAAGCTTTTCGTTATGGAAGCCTTGTCCTACATAAAGAACGTTGCGCTTCAAATCTTTGCCGATCGCAAACCATGGTTCACCTGCCCCGCCGATGCCAAGGCCATGGCGCTGCCCGATTGTATAATACATCAGTCCATCATGCTTGCCGACGACTTTTCCGTCCATCGTCTCCATACTCCCAGGCTGTGCAGGCAAGTAATTTCCAAGAAACTCCTTGAAATTGCGCTCACCGATAAAACAAATACCTGTACTGTCTTTCTTCGTTGCTGTTGCCAAACCGGCTTCCTTTGCCAATTCGCGTACTTTAGACTTTTCAATATCGCCAATAGGAAACATGACTTTTTCAAGCTGCTCCTGTGTTAGCTGGTTCAGGAAATACGTTTGGTCTTTATTTTCGTCAAGACCTCTAAGCATTTTATGCTCACCGTCTCTGAATTCTACACGGGCATAATGCCCGGTAGCCAGATAATCTGCTCCAAGGCTCATGGCATGCTCAAGGAATGCCTTAAACTTAATTTCCTTATTGCACATAACATCCGGGTTTGGCGTTCTTCCTGCCTTGTATTCCTCAAGGAAGTACGTAAACACCTTATCCCAATATTGTTTTTCAAAATTCACTGCATAATAAGGAATGCCGATTTGGTTGCACACCCGGATAACATCATTATAATCTTCTGTGGCAGTGCAAACACCGTTTTCGTCAGTATCATCCCAGTTCTTCATAAAAATGCCGATTACATCATACCCTTGCTCCTTTAACAGAAGGGCTGCAACAGAAGAATCAACGCCCCCGGACATTCCAACGACGACTCGTGTATCCTTCGGTTCTTTTTGCATATTTTTCACCTCATTTCCTTAGGAAGGCACATGCGCAAGGATGCATTTTCCTTTCCTAACTAGTTCATCTATTTTGCCAGTCGTTTAACGATTTTGGCTGTTTCTATTGCTGCTCTTTCGATTTGATCCTCTGTGTTAAAAAGGCCAAAGCTGAAACGGATGGAATTCTGCAGCTTCTCTGATCCTTTTCCAAACATGCTGACAAGCACATGGGAAGGATCTATGGATCCTGCTGTACAAGCGGATCCGCTTGATGCTGCTATTCCCGCCAAATCGAGATTCACAAGCATAGCTTCCACATTTGTTCCGGGAAAGCTTAAGTTTAAAACATGGGGCAGGGAATAATCAAGCGATCCGTTCTGCTCGAAGTCCACATCAGACTGTTTAAGCTTATTCAAAAATAACCGTTTAAAAGCTTTGTATTCTTCCCGTTTGTTATCCATCTTCTGCTGAGAGATCTGGACCGCTTCCTGGAAGCCGGCAATCGAAGGAACATTTTCTGTCCCTGCCCGGCGTTTCCTTTCCTGTTCTCCTCCAAATAACCTGGAAGAAAGTTTTACATCAGGATGGACATACAAAAAGCCAATTCCTTTTGGACCATTAACTTTATGTGCGGAGACAGACAGTAAATCGACTCCCAATTCTTTTACATCCAAGCTTTCAAGACCATAAGCCTGCACTGCATCCGTGTGGAATTTTGCTGGATGGCCAGCCAGCACTTCTCCAATTTCCTTAATTGGCTGGATTGTGCCTACTTCATTATTCCCGTACATGATCGTCACAAGAATAGTATCATCCCTTAAAGCTTTGGAAACATCCTCTCTTGAAACACACCCATTTAGATCCACAGGTAAATACGTTACTTCATAGCCTTGCTTTTCAAGCTGTTCACATGCATGCAAAACCGCATGATGTTCGATCTGGGTAGTAATGATATGCTTTCCATTTTCACGGTAAGCTTCTGCAACGCCAAATATCGCATGATTATCAGCTTCCGTCCCGCCGCTTGTGAAGATAATATCATTCGCCTTTGCCCCAATGCTGTTTGCTAAGACAGCCCGTGCTTCATCTATGATATGGCGGGCACTCCGCCCAAAAAAGTGGATGCTTGACGGATTGCCAAACTCGCATTTCATTACCTCTGTCACTCGTTCTATCACTCCCGGATGCATAGGGGATGTTGCTGCATGGTCAAGATAAATTCTTTCCAATCTATGTCACCTACTTATTTTCGTCCTGCTACTTGCATTTTTCCTATAAAAATAGGAATTATTCTCATCAGCAGCTAAATTCGTTATATACCTAAATATAAAACATATAAGCATCAGATTCGCCTGTATCTGTATGGCTGGCAAGGTCTTCCAGGGTTGTGTTATCAAGGACATCTTTTACAGCATCGCGAATTCGCATCCAAAGCTCTCTCTTTGCAGGCTCTTCATCTTCAATGCCTTCTACCGGACTGATCGGCCCCTCTAATACTCTAATAATGTCGCCCGCAGTTATTTTTGTTGGATCATTCCCCAAAATATAGCCGCCATATGCACCCCGTATACTTTTCACGAGACCGGCGTTTCGAAGCGGAGCAATAAGCTGCTCCAGGTAATGCTCGGACAAGTCATTTGTTTGGGCTATAGATTTCAGGGAGGTAGGACCCTCCCCATGCTTCTTTGCTAATTCAATCATAATGGTTAAACCATAACGGCCTTTGGTAGATATTTTCATCAACTGGCACCTCTATTCTTTTCATTCATCATTCGATTTAAATATATTTCTTTATCATCTTTAAGCTTTGCCAAAAATCGGTCGGTTAAAGCCTGGCTCTGCGGTAAAGCAGCCCCAGCAATCGGACCAACCATTAAACTGAGGACGATGGTGCCCCAAAAAACAGGCCCGCCAAGCAGCCATCCAATGGCCAAAACAATTACCTCCATTAAGGCTCTTACATTCCTGACCTTCCAGCCGGTTTTGGCTGTTAATGCAATCATTAGGCTGTCGCGCGGTCCTGCTCCAAACTGTGCTGAGATATACATTCCCATACCATAACAGTAAATAACTAAACCAGAAGCAAACATCATCATTTTTCCGCCAAGAGCATTTGGTGTCTGCATGAATGGCAAAAACAAATACATGTCAATAAAAAGTCCAATGAGCACCATATTCAAGAAAGCTCCGACCTGCGGAAATTCCTTGGATATGATTGCAGCAATTGCTAATATAAAAATTCCGACAATGACCGACCAGCTACCTATTGTTAGGCCAAACTGGTAGTATAATCCGACATGGAGAACATCCCAGGGGGTTGCCCCTAAATCAGCCACAATTAATAAAACAATTCCAAGGCTCATGACAAGCAGCCCGAATAAATACACCAAAAACCTGGGTCCAATTTGCCCTTTATTTTTCAAAATCATGTGCCTTAATCTCCCCGTTGGTTAGGCATCTTAAATCCTTAGTAATAATATAGACTTTTGACATTATAGCATATTTTAGGAGGAAAAGGGGCAGGTGTGCACATGCCCGGCTGCCAGAAGCCCAAAACCAAATTCATTTTGCAGTGAGATGTATTATGGTATCTTAAATATAGAGCCTTAATGCCTGCAGGTATTCCTGTGTGCTGAGCATAAATTCTATTAATGAAGCCGAAAAGCCTTCTAAAGGTTGGAGTGATAAATTTGAGCATTAAACCTCTTGCATTTCGAATGCGGCCGAGAACGATTGAGGAAATTATCGGCCAGGAGCACCTTGTTTCTGAAGGGAAAATCATAAATCGGATGGTGCAGGCCAAACAGCTGTCCTCTATGATTCTATATGGCCCGCCTGGAATTGGAAAAACCTCTATTGCAAGCGCCATTGCCGGAAGCACAAAATATGCTTTCCGAACATTGAATGCTGTTACCAATAATAAAAAGGATATGGAGGTTGTGGCGGCTGAGGCTAAAATGTCGGGTAAAGTTATTTTACTGCTCGATGAGGTCCACAGGCTGGATAAAGGAAAACAGGATTTTCTGCTTCCTTATCTGGAAAACGGCAGTATCACGTTAATTGGGGCTACTACAAGCAACCCATACCATGCAATAAATCCGGCAATTCGAAGCCGATGCCAAATTTTCGAACTAAAGCCGTTATCAGTTGAAAATATAAAAGAAGCCCTGACCAGAGCATTAAATGATAAAGAGCGCGGAATTGGCAATAGAGACACGGATGTTACTGATGAAGCGCTAACCCATCTTGCAACTGCATCAAATGGTGATGTAAGAAGCTCGCTTAATGCTTTGGAACTTGCTGTTTTATCGACAAAGGCAGATGGAGACGGCATGATCAGAATTGACCTGTCAGTTGCTGAGGAGTGCATCCAGCGAAAAAGCTTTACCCATGATAAAGATGGCGATGCCCATTATGATGTTTTATCCGGTTTTCAGAAGTCAATACGTGGAAGCGACGTTAATGCGGCCCTGCATTATCTAGGAAGATTAATTGAAGCAGGCGACCTTCAAAGCATCAGCAGACGCTTGCTCGTCATTGCCTATGAGGATATTGGACTTGCATCACCTCAAGCTGGATCCAGAACCTTAGCCGCGATAGAAACAGCGGAAAGAATCGGATTTCCGGAGGCAAGAATCCCGCTGGCTAATGCAGTGATTGAGCTTTGCCTCTCCCCAAAATCCAATTCAGCCTATAAAGCATTAGATGCAGCTATTGCCGACATTCGGGCAGGCAAAAGCGGAGAAGTCCCTGACCATCTCAAGGACGCACATTATAAAGGGGCAAAGGAGCTTGGAAGAGGCATTGATTATCTATATCCGCATGATTATGAAACCGGCTGGGTCAAGCAGCAATACCTGCCTGACAGGATTAAAAACAAAGTATATTATGAGCCTAAGAAAACTGGAAAATTTGAGCAGGCTTTAGCTGCAGTATATAACAAGCTCTTAAAATCTTAAAGGTCTGGCAGACGCCAGACCTTTTTTTGAAAAAATAAGATTTTTTCCATAGTCCATCTTCTAAGCAGCGACATCCCTCTTTTTAAACACATAAAAAGCCAGCGCTTGAAATAGCAGAAAATAAATAAAAATCATCATGATCGAGAAACCTAGCGTCATCCCTTGAACCATTGGGACTCCTTCAAAATATTGCAAAAGATCTGTGTTGGCAAAGAGGCTGTATTTTGCCCAGTGAAATTTCATCGCAATCAGCCTTGTGACCTGGCCGCCCATAAACATAAGAAATAAAGAAAGACCGATTGCAAGTGAGCTGTTTCTGAAAACTGCTGAAATCATAAAGGCCATGGTTGCCAGCATAAGCATATTAATGGATTTCAGGAAGTAGTAAATAATCAAATGCAGGGCCATGCTTTGTTCTTTAACGGAACCATTATAATAGGTCAAAAAGGGCGCTGCTTCTTCCGGCATCCCAAAAAGCAGGATTCCAAGGAGTGCGGAATAAGTGAAAAGGAAGAGCAAAATAATTAAACCAAAAAGAATAACAGTAATATATTTTGCAGCTAGGATCTTGCCTCTTTTTATCGGCCTAATTAATAGCAGCTTGACGGTTCCCCAGTTAAACTCACTTGCAACAATGCCCCCGGCAATAATGATGGTAAATAGACCTGCAAATTCAATCAGCTGGGACGTGTCTTCTACAAATCCCCAAATAGAATAATCCTGGTTGGGTGAAATATCGTTTTCTATCCTATATGTATTAATGGCTATTTCTCTTTCATATTGTTCCTTCAGTTCTCTGGGCACCATCCCTCCCATTTCATCAAGCTGCTTTTGATAGCTTTCATTTTGTATTTGCAGCCCTCTTTTCCAATCAGAGTTATCTGGAACTGTTCCACCGCTTTCCTGATACTTTATGAATGCACCGGCAACAGTCGTCATGATTAAGAGCAATCCTAACATGATATAAGTGCCGGGGCGCCTAAAGATTTTCATCCACTCATTTTGAATTAAACTAAACATTACCGGCACCCTCCCTGTACTCTGTTACTTCAAGGAAGCGGTCCTCAAGCGTTTTGGTTACTTCCCGGACAGCAAATATATTTATCTCGGCTTGTACAAAGTGTTTAATCAGGTTCGGAATTTCATCACGGACCAGCGGAATAAGCACGCAACTTTCTGTTAGCTGGATCGGCAAGTCAGGATATGAGCCTTTCAATATGGCATTAGCTTTCTCAGGATTATCTACTTCTATTTCATAGACCTTTTCTCTTCCATGTACAAAATCACTGATATGCTGAACATCAATCAGCTTTCCATTTTGAATAATGCCAATCCTATCACACATCATTTCCATCTCGGATAATAAATGGCTTGATACGATAACTGCCATATCCCGTTCCCTTGCCAGCATTCTAAGGTGGTCCCGAATCTCTCTGATTCCTGCTGGATCCAGCCCATTAGTGGGTTCATCCAGGATTAGAATCTTTGGATCATGCAATAAACATTGAGCCAGCCCAAGCCTCTGCCTCATCCCAAGAGAATATGTCCTTACTTTATCATGGATTCGATTTGTCAGGCCGACCAGTTCAACCGTCTCATCAATCTTCTCCTTTGTTACCCCTCTTGACATCCGTGCATAATGGACAAGATTTTGATAACCTGACAAAAATTTATACATTTCAGGATTCTCTACGATTGCGCCTATATAGGAAATTGCTTTTTCAAAATCTGTTTTAATGCTGCTTCCAATTATTTTAATATCACCTGATGTCATGCCGATCAAGCCAACCATCATACGAATTGTTGTTGTTTTGCCGGCACCATTTGGACCCAGGAAACCAAAAACTTCTCCCTTTTTTACCTCAAAGCTGACAGAATCGATAATGGTCTTCCCTTTAATCACTTTTGTAACATCCTGTATTTCTACAAGGGTTTCCATAAAAGCATCCTCCTCTCGCTCATTTAAAGTTTCACCGAAACCAGACCACTTTATATAGAAGGAATCACTCAATCTTACTCTATTTGCTATTTTACCTTTCACCCTCTGAGAATGGAATATTTTCATTTAGAAGGGTGACGATAAGCCTATAGTTATAATCGTATTTTCGAGGTGATGAATGGAATGAAGGAACGGAAAGATTTATGGAAACCGGAGGAGGATCAGTTTTTAAAAGAAATGGTCCTTGAGTATACATCCAATGGCGATTCTAAAGCATCAGCTTTCAAAAAAGCGAGCAGTGAACTGGGACGGACAGTTTCGGCATGTCAATATCGCTGGAACGCTGTCTTAAAAAAGGAATTATCTTTACCTGCAACTGAAGCTGATTCAAGGATCACTACGGCCAAGCAGTCAAGCAATGAATTCGAAACTGCTCCCCTTGCAAACTTGGATCAAGTTATTCTCTTCTTAAAGAATTTTGCAAAAACCCAGCCCGATTCTGAACTATTTAAACAAAATAAACTTTTAAATGAAGAACACACCCAATTAAATCTGCTGAATGAACAGCTGAAAATCAAGCTTGAGGACAAGAGAAAAGTTTTTGAAAAAGAACTTCTGCAATACGAAGAAATGGCCGGGATACTAAAAGAAGCCGATCAACTCCTTAAACAAGAAGGTCTAGAAGAAAAAAGAGCCATTCATTAAGGGAATCTGGATATATTTAGGATAAGGGGTACGAGCTTGCGGGGATTCTATACTAGCTGAGTTTACATTTTATGAGCGGACTCCCCTCTTTCAGCGCGGGTTTTTCCTTTTCACACGTGATTTTCCGGGCTTTTCATTTGTATATGTCCAGTATCTAAAATAAGCCCCTATCTATAGCTCAAACCTCCTGCCAAAAAAAACCGGCTTCATCAGTAACGGGTTCTTTTACCTGTCACAAAAATCCAATGTGTATTTTAAAATGACCATCAATTTGTATGTGAATTTGATGGTCATTTTTCATTGATATAACGCGAATAATTATAAAAATAGGCTTGAAACTGTGGTCCAATTTGTATTTCGAAATGTAAGGTTACAGAGATTTCTGTTACCTCGCAAATTGAATTGCAAAATCTTGTGTTTTTTAGTTACAAAACTAAGTTTCTCTTTGTAATTATTCATTGGTGATTTTCGTATAGGTATGAGAATTAATAGGCGGAGAATTTCCGGCTAAAGTATATAGAGGAAGCATAAGAAGCAGAGATAAGCGGAGGAATTCCGGTTAACTGCTCTAAATAAACCAAAATTCAAAGATTTGGATCATATAAGCGAAAAAACTCCGCTTATTCTTAAGGAAATATGGGTATTTCCCGTTTTAAACGGAATTTTTCCGGTTATTTTTCAAACACAGTGAAATCAACATTTAGTTTTATAACAGTACTTTGGCCATAAAATGCATGATACATTAGATGGCAATTTGTAATATTCTTACATAACAAAAAGCCCTGCATTTTGCAGGACAAAATGTATAACAAATATAAGCAGATTTTCAAACGTATTTTATAAAAAGTGACAGGTATCCGAACCCGTTGCTTCATCAGCCGGTCTTTTTCAGTCATTCACACGTGATATTTTAATATCGCTCAATAGCTTTCTTACTACATAGCTCGCCATGATTAGTCCTGCAACAGATGGGACAAATGCGTTTGAAGATGGAGGCATTTTTGCTTTTCTGATTTCGGCATCATCTTTTCCGACTGTTTTACGTACATCTTCTCGGATGACGATGGGGCTTTCATCAGAGAATACAACCGGGATTCCTTTGCGGATTCCTTCTTTTCGCAGGCGTGTGCGAATGACCTTGGCAATTGGGTCTGTATGCGTTTTGAAAATATCTGCAATTTGGAACCTTGTTGGATCCATTTTGTTTGCAGCGCCCATGCTGGAAATCATCGGAATGTCTCTCTTCAAGCATTCTTTGATTAAGTGAATTTTGTAGGAAATCGTATCAGATGCGTCCACGACAAAATCGAGGCCATAATCAAAAAATTGCTCATAGGTTTCCTCAGTGTAAAACATTTTCAGCGCAATCACTTCACAGTCAGGGTTAATATCCATTATCCTTTCTTTCATTAAATCAACTTTTGGCTTTCCAACTGTCGATAACAACGCAATTACCTGACGGTTTACATTCGTAATATCTACATCATCTTTGTCTACAAGCACCAGCCGGCCAACCCCTGAACGGGCAAGTGCTTCAGCAGCAAAAGAACCGACTCCCCCGATGCCGAGCACGGCAACCGTACTGTTTTTCATTTTCTCAAGGCCTTCCTTGCCGATAGCCAATTCATTTCTTGAAAATTGGTGAAGCATTTATATCAACTCCATAACAGGTTATTAAAAAATTTAAGCATTCATTATCTATTACCCGATAATGAATATATCATACTTCAATATTAAAACAAGTAGTTCTATAGGATTAATGATGTTAAAATACACCAAATTTAGTAATCAAGTTATATGACCAGGTAATAAAAGTCACATCTTTTTTAAAAATTTAATGCTAAGATGCTCTTAGAAATACTATTAAATTTTTGAAATGAGGTTGAACAATGAATCTTCCACAACTACAAATCGGCCATATGAAGCCCAGGGTTCCCATTCTTCAAGGGGGCATGGGGGTAGGCATCTCTCTTAGCGGACTTGCCTCAGCAGTTGCGAACGCAGGAGGAATTGGAATCATTTCCGGAACTGGCATTTCTACTGATGAATTAAGAATGCATATAAAAAAGGCCAGAAATCAACTAAAAACGGAGGCTGGGTATATCGGTGTCAATGTCCTATTCGCTATGAATGACTTTGCAGAGAAAATGAAAGCCGCATTGGAGGAAAAAGTGGATTTTATTATTTCAGGCGCAGGGATCTCACGTGATATGTATTCATGGGGAAAGGAATATGGAGTGCCGGTCATCTCCATCGTGTCATCTGCAAAGCTTGCACGGCTTTCCGAAAGGCTTGGTGCATCAGCTGTGGTAGTGGAAGGGCACGAAGCAGGCGGACATTTGGGAACAGACAAGCCATTGTTTGATATTCTTCCAGAGGTCGTTAAAGCTGTGAATATACCCGTCATTGCAGCCGGTGGTATTTTAACAGGAATGGATCTTGCAAAAGCGCTGGATATGGGAGCCTCAGGTGTACAAATGGGAACACGATTTGTTGCAAGTGAAGAATGCGATGCACCCAGATCTTTTAAAGAAAAATATGTAAGTGCCAAGGAAGGAGATACTGTACTTGTTAAAACCACTGTGGGACTGCAGGGAAGAGCAATTAAAAACAAGTTCACAACTCTTATCGATGGGACAGACAAACTGAAAATAGACAAATGCCATGATTGTTTAAAAAACTGCTCCTACCGTTTTTGTACACTGGATTCATTGCTAAAATCGGTTGGCGGAGATGTAGAAAACGGGCTGGTATTTGCCGGATCCCGGGTTTCTGAAATAGAAGAGATTCTTCCAGTACAGTCTATTATAAATAAAATTGCGTCTGAGTATCACAGTGCCATTTCATAGGGATAAAAGCCTGCCATTTCGGCAGGCTTTTTGAAGACATAAAAAATCCATGCAATCGCTGCATGGATTTTAAAGACGTATGTATTAAAAAGTCCCAATCGTGCCGTCGCTATTGATGCCCTCGTTTTGAACCCGCACACAGCAGGTGGGTGTCCTGTTTCCTGCGTTTGTAAGTCCTCATCCATGAGGCATTTACGCTGCCGGAAAACTCCGGACTCCCGAAGGAATAATGTTGGTCAAAATTTCAGGTTTCACAACGAACACATCAGGACTCTTTATTTATTATTTGTATTGATCATACCATATGGCTTTCTCTTTTTCAAGCTGGTCAAGCAGAGCTAACATCATCGCTCTAACCAATTTTCTACTCAATTTGAAGAAAAAACTACAAAAATCAGGAGCATCTTCCCAGTTTAAATTTATGGGAAGATGATTGTCTATTACTTATCCTGATTATTTAGGACATTACTCACTTTTTTTCAAATTAAGAGCCAAATGCAGATCATTAAGCTGCCCTTCACTTACCTCGCCTGGCGCATCTGTCAGAATACAGCTTGCACTAGCTGTTTTCGGGAAGGCTATAGTATCGCGAAGATTCGTTCTTCCTGCCAATAGCATGACAAGTCTGTCCAGCCCGAGTGCAATTCCTCCGTGTGGAGGGGTCCCATATTCAAAAGCTTCCAGCAGGAATCCAAATTGTTCCACTGCTTCCTCCTTAGAAAAACCGAGAATGCTGAACATTTTCTCTTGTACTTCTCTTTCAAATATACGCAAAGAACCTCCGCCTAGCTCGTATCCATTTAATACAAGGTCATATGCCTGAGCTCGGACCTGAGAAGGATCTTTATCTAACATCTCCAAATCCTCTCTAGCAGGCATAGTAAACGGATGGTGGGCTGCATAATAGCGCCCTTCTTCCTCATCGTACTCTAGGAGCGGCCATTCGGTAACCCATAGGAAATTAAACATGCTTTGATCAATAAGGTCAAGCTCTTTTCCAAGCTTTAACCTTAAAGCGCCAAGTGCGTCTGCCACAACGCTTTTCTTATCTGCCACAAATAACAAAAGGTCACCAGGTTCAACAGATAAAGCAGCATAAAATGCTTTTTGTTCATCCTCAGTTACGAATTTTGCAATCGGCCCTTTTAATCCGTCTTCTTCCGCTTTAAGCCAGGCAAGCCCTTTTGCCCCATATACTGCAACAAACTCTGTCAAAGCATCTATATCTTTGCGTGAATACTTGCCAGCAGCATTTTTTACATTAATCGCTTTTACTTGTCCGCCTGAAGATACTGCTCCCGCAAAGACTTTAAAGCTAGACTCCTTCACAATCTCCGATAAATCGGTCAACTCCATTGCAAAGCGGGTATCCGGCTTGTCGGAGCCAAAACGGTCCATCGCTTCTTGATAGGATATCCGAGGGAATGGTAATTGGACATCCAGACCTTTGACTTCTTTCATAATTTTCTTCATCATGTTTTCCATTAAACCAATGATTTCATCCTGGTTCATAAAACTCATTTCGATGTCGACCTGAGTAAATTCAGGCTGGCGGTCCGCACGCAAATCTTCATCCCGGAAGCATCGTGCAATTTGGTAGTAGCGCTCAAATCCTCCAACCATTAATAGCTGTTTAAAAATTTGCGGGGATTGAGGCAAAGCATAAAATTCACCCGGATGCACCCGGCTTGGAACTAAATAGTCACGTGCTCCTTCTGGTGTGCTTTTTGTTAAAATTGGTGTTTCGACATCAAGGAAGTCTTCACTATCCAGAAAATCCCTGATTCCTTTTGTTACCTGGTGCCTCATTTTGAAAGTATCAAACATTACTGGCCTTCTTAAATCCAAGTAGCGGTATTTAAGACGGACGTCTTCCGAAACGTCTGTTTTATTATCAATCATGAAAGGAGGCGTTTTTGCTTCATTTATAATTGTGATTTTTTCAGCCTGAATTTCAATGCGGCCTGTTTTAAGGTTCTCATTGACAGTACCTTCCTCACGGGCAATAACTTTTCCCTCTATATCAAGTACAAATTCATTTCTTACTTTTTCTGCTGATGCAAGTGCCTCAGGGGACACTTCCGGATTAAACACGACCTGAACGATTCCTGTACGGTCGCGAAGGTCGATAAAAATTAGTCCACCCAAGTCGCGTCGTTTTTGTACCCATCCTTTTAAGCTGACTTTTTCTCCAATAGCCTTTTCTGTTACTTCCCCGCAAAAATACGTTCGCCCGAACATACTGATTCCTCCCATACTGTTCTTAATACGCTTAAATTTATGACTTATAAAGCTCTGTAAATTTCTCTATAAACGAATCAAGTTCAACCTCTAATTGTTCGCCTGTTTCCATTGATTTAACATTTATTTTATTAGCTTTGAGTTCATCCTCGCCTAAAACCGCAACAAACTTCGCATTCGCACGATCAGCTGCCTTAAACTGAGCCTTAACTTTCCTGTCCAGATAATCTCTTTCAGCAGAGAATCCAGCTATCCGGAGCTTTTGCAGAAGGCCAACTGTATAATCCTTTGCAGCTTCGCCCAAGGATACAAGGTAGCAATCAATCCCTTTATCGAGTGGAAGCTCTGCCTTCTCGGCTTCAAGCGCTGCGATAAACCGCTCAATACTTAAGGCAAACCCTATTCCTGGCGCTTCAGGACCACCTATTTCCTCTGTAAGGCCATTGTAACGCCCTCCGCCACATAGAGTCGTGATTGCCCCAAAACCTTCTGAATCACTCATGATTTCAAATGCGGTATGATTATAATAATCAAGCCCTCGAACGAGATTAGGATCGACAGTAAAGTCAATGCCCAGGCTCTCCAAATATTTTTGAATCTTATCAAAATAAGCCTTGGAATCATCGTTTAAATAATCAATGATTGATGGCGCTGATTTCATCAGTTCATGGTCACGGTCCTGCTTGCAGTCAAGAATACGCATTGGATTTTTCTCAAGGCGACTCTGACAATCTGAGCAAAACTCTCCGATACGTGGCTGAAAGTGATTTATTAGCGCTTCCCTGTGTGCAGTTCTGCTTTCTTTATCACCAAGGCTATTTACGATCAACTTCAGCTTCTTTAAGCCCAGACTCTGATAGAGTGACATAGCAAGTGCAATAACTTCTGCATCAATTGCAGGATCTGCACTGCCTATAGCTTCTACACCAAATTGTACAAACTGGCGGAAGCGCCCTGCCTGAGGCCGTTCATAACGGAACATCGGTCCCATATAATATAGCTTTACAGGCTGGTTCGCATCACCATACATCTTATGTTCAACAAACGATCTGACAGTTGAAGCTGTTCCCTCAGGGCGAAGTGTGAGGCTGCGCCCTCCGCGATCTTCAAAGGTATACATTTCTTTCTGGACGATATCGGTTGTGTCACCCACACTGCGCATAAACAATTCTGTATGTTCAAAAATAGGCGTCCTGATTTCACGGTATTGAAACCTTTCACAAAGTTCTCTGGCTTTTTCTTCAATCAGCTGCCATTTTTCAACTTCTCCTGGAAGAATATCCTGAGTTCCTCTCGGTATTCGAATTGACATGAAAATTTCCTCCTAATGCTAAAATGATAAAAGTTTATGTATTTAAAGAATGCGTTCAAAAAGGAACAAAATAGAACTGACTGCTATTTTCCCAGGACTTTCTAAACATCCTTAAAATAAAAAAAACTCCCGCCTCCTTGTATTTAAATACAAGGGACGAGAGTTTGGAATTCCCGTGGTGCCACCCTAGTTGAAGCCCTGGTAAAAGGTACTTCCTCTTTTACAGTTAACGCCTGTTAACGTTCAGCTCCTACTATAGGCAAAGCCTGTTTCAGAGAGAAACCTACGAAGTGTTCTTTCGTTAAATCATCATGTGAAAATGCTTTCAGCCAGTGGCATTTTCTCTCTTTTCATGTGGGGTTTAACTACTCTTCTCCATCAATGGTTTATCGAATAGCGGAAGCGACCATGATTCATGGGCGGCAAGCAGAAGACAAACAGCGGGAAGGTTGTACTCTTCCTTCTTGCTGGATGGACTTTTGATCCCGAGCCCCTTGGCGCTGCAGCTAGACATTTAATTGTATGTCATTTTATTTATATTATAATACGGAGCATCTTCACCATTGTCAAGACCGAATTATATTATGATCTCTCAAGCTTCTTTTTCAGCTTGCGGACATCCTTCATCGTTAAACCGAACTCCGAGGCAAGCTCAATCATATTTGAGCTTTGCTCTTTCTGGATAAAATCATGGAAATCAACTCCAAAAAGCTGATTTTCCCCTGATTGAGCTGACATCCCTTTATCTCCAAATCTCATAGCATTCACCCTTTGTTATGTAGTCTGCTTTATTCTTTCCATTTATAAAAGAAATGTTTCATAATCCGGCAAATTTAATCTACCGCTAAAATTGCCGACTTAAAAACCGATAAAAAAAAGGGAATTTGTACTCCAAGCAGAAGTAATTTTAAGGGCAGAAAAATATGATTAGGACCAAAGTTATCTTGACTATCAAAGGCTTGTTTGTTTTTCTTTTAGATAAGGAAAATTAACAAAGTTTTTGATAGTAACTGAATTTACCGCGAAAGGAGGAAATGTATTGCAGAAAAGAAGATCAATCATTCTGGCGTTTTGCTTTATCCTTTTGGCCGGATTAATAAAGCTGGAAGGACCGGCAAAGGCCGAGGGAACAGCCGTAACGATCAGCACTCATAATCTAAATGTTCGTCAAGGCCCTGGCTTAAGTTACCCTATTTTAGGACAAGCCCAAAAAGGAGACCGATTTAACATGCTTTCCCAAAAAGGAGAGTGGATTGAAATCGCCTTTCAAGGTAAAAAAGGCTGGGTAGCCAGCTGGCTTGTGTCCGTACCTGCTTCCAGTCAGGGATCTTCAGCAAATAAAGGATCTGGATCACATGCAATCATCACTACAGATGGCCTTCGAGTGCGAAATGGCCCTGGTACCGGCTATGCGGTTTTAGGAACCGTACATAAGAAAGCTGCCTATAAGGTACTGGAGAGTAAAGGCAACTGGATTAAGCTCCAAACACCCCATGGAGATGGATGGGTTTCCGGTGAATACGTCCAGAACAGCAGCCAAAATAAAAATACTGTCAATGGCAGCAGCGGCAAAACCGGGAAGATTACAGCAAACTCACTGAATATCAGAAGCAAACCATCACTTCATGGCGCTGTTACCGGCAAGCTGAATGCTGGAGATATTGTAACAGTTATTTCGCAAAATGGCAGCTGGACTGAGGTTGCATTTTCAGGAAATACCGGCTGGGTCAGCAGCCAATATGTTGAGGTGCAAAGCTCTCAGTCAGGGGAAAGCAATTCGGCACTGCCGAATATCGGAAAAACAGGCACCGTAACCGCTACAGCTTTGACAGTCAGAAATAAAGGCTCATTAAGCGGCAAGCCTATCGGTTCTGTTTCAAAAGGGCAAGCCTTTTCCATTCTTGAGGAAATGAACAACTGGTCTAAAATAGAATATCAACCCGGATCATTTGGCTGGGTGGCAAGCTGGTTTCTTGAGCAAACGAAAGCAAAGAAATCAGGGACTGCTCACCAGGCTGTAAATGGCAGTTCTGCAGTTATCTTACATAATGGATTAAACATCAGAAAAAGTGCCGGCACCCATTCTTCTGTCATACACAGGGCAAATAAGGGAGACAGCTTCGATATTATCAGCCTGCAAAATGATTGGTACGAAATACGTCTGCCGAACGGCCAATCCGGTTATGTGGCAGGGTGGATTGTATCTGTTAATGGCTCGGCTCCCAAAGTGGAAAAGCAGGGTGCAGAAATGCATTTGAAAAATAAAACCATCGTCCTGGATCCAGGCCATGGCGGCAGAGATAATGGGACTACAGGGGCTAGAGGAACACTCGAAAAGACCCTTACACTAAGAACGGCACAATTGCTCTATGAAAAGTTAAGATCTGCAGGAGCAAATGTCATTCTTACCAGAAACAGTGATTCTTATCTTCCTCTTCCCTCCAGAGTGGGTGTTTCCCACTACCATAATGCCGATGCTTTCATCAGCATCCATTATGACAGCATCGCAGATCGCACTGTAAGGGGAATGACAACCTATTATTATCACTCCTTCCAAAAAAGTCTGGCATCCAATATCCATTCAAATGTAACCTCCATGACAAACTTGAGGGATAGGGGTTACCGGTTGGGAGACTATCATGTAATAAGAGAAAATAAGCGTAATGCAGTGCTTCTGGAGCTTGGTTACTTGAGTAACCCTGCCGAAGAAATCCTAATTACGTCAGCTCAATATCAGCAATCTGTTGCTGCAGGAATTTATCAGGGACTAGCACGTTATTTTAAAAATTAGAACAAAAGCCCCGGCCAAATTGGCAGGGGCTTTTGTTATAAAAAACAGCTCTATGAAAGAGCTGCTGAAATTAACGCAGTCTTATGGGCCGTAAGCACCCAAACAAAAAGGCAGAGCTATCCAAAGTTAAAGGAGGGAGCAACTCTGCCACCTGTACGATCGGTTCAACCAGCAACAGTTCAAAAGGCGCTATGATTACAGTTTCAGCTTATTTACTTTCAAGAATCAAAGTAACCGGGCCATCGTTGGTCAGCTTAACATCCATCATAGCACCGAATTCTCCGGTTTCTACCTTCAGGCCTTTTTCTTCTAAAAACCCGTTAAATGCTTCATAGATTTTTATAGCATGGTCAGGCTTTGCCGCTTCCATAAAATTCGGGCGGCGGCCTTTTCTGCAATCACCATATAATGTGAATTGGGAGACTGAAAGGATTTCACCCTCCTGATCCAGAAGGGATAAGTTCATTTTCCCATTTCCATCCTCAAAAACACGGAGATTGGCAATTTTATCAGCCAAAAATGCGGCATCTTCTTCTTTATCTTCATGGGTGACTCCAACGAGCAAAACAAACCCTTTTTGAATGCTCCCAACGGTTTTGCCGCCAACTGTTACACTGGCTTCTTTGCTTCGCTGCACTACAACACGCATGCTATCTGCTCCCTCTAGTTCATTATTCTTCTTACTGCATATATGTCAGGGATTTGTTTAATGCGTTCAACAACCTTTTGCAGATGGCTAACATTGTGAATCGCGATAGACATATTGATCGTCGCCGCTTTATTGCGGTCAGAACGGCCAGATACGGCAGATATATTGGTTTTCGTCTCATTTACTGCCTGCAATACTTCATTTAGTAATCCCCGGCGGTCATATCCTGTAATTTCAATTTCAACATTATATTCCTTCCGGTCATTTAATGCAGTTTCCCACTCTACCGGTATTAATCTTTGTTTCGCATCATCTGTATCGATATTCGGGCAATCAGCACGGTGTACAGACACCCCTCTGCCCTTGGTTATAAATCCGACAATTTCATCGCCAGGCACCGGATTGCAGCAGCGGGAAAGCCGAATCAGCAGGTTATCAATACCTGAAACTCTTACACCGGATTCCCGTTTTTTCGCTGATGGGAATGTCTTCAGCTCGGAAACAGCATTGGTAATATCAGCTTGTTCAAGATCGCGTTTCTTTCGCCATTTCTCTGTTAGCCTATTAGCCACCTGGAGAGCTGTTACCCCGTTATATCCGACAGCAGCATACATATCCTCTTCACTGGCAAAGTTGAATTTGTCAGCAATCCTTTTGACATTTTCAGGTGTCAGTATCTCCTTCAAATCGAAATCCATATTCCGGATTTCTCTTTCAACGAGTTCCTTCCCTTTTTCCACATTTTCTTCTTTTCTTTGCTTTTTAAAGAAGGTCCTGATTCTATTTTTCGCCTGTGTTGTTTGTGCAAGCTTAAGCCAATCCTTACTTGGTCCGTAGGAATGCTTTGAGGTCAATATTTCGATAATATCACCTGTTTTAAGCTTATAGTCCAGCGTGACCATCTTACCATTTACTTTGGCACCAATTGTCTTATTGCCAATTTCCGAGTGGATGCGGTAGGCAAAGTCAATCGGAACAGAGCCGGACGGAAGTTCAATAACATCCCCTTTAGGTGTAAACACAAAGACCATATCCGAAAACAGATCAATCTTCAGTGATTCCATAAACTCTTCAGCATTGGCCGCATCATCCTGAAATTCCAAAATTTCTCGGAACCAGGTCAGTTTCTCCTCAAAAGAAGATCCTTCATTCACTCTTTTGCCTTCTTTATATGCCCAGTGAGCCGCAATACCATACTCTGCAATCCTGTGCATATCCATTGTACGGATTTGGACTTCGAGAGGGTCGCCTTTAGGGCCTATAACTGTTGTATGAAGAGATTGATACATGTTCTGCTTTGGCATCGCAATATAATCTTTAAAACGGCCTGGCATCGGTTTCCAGCATGTATGGATAATTCCCAGGACCGCATAGCAGTCTTTTATGCTGTTCACAACAATACGGACTGCCAGCAAATCATAAATCTCATTGAATTGCTTGTTTTGAAGGGCCATTTTACGGTAGATGCTATAAATATGTTTCGGGCGCCCCGAAATTTCAGATTTAATTGAAACTTCAGCCATCCTGCCTCTCATGACATTAATAACATCATCCAAATACTCTTCCCGTTCCGCTCTTTTCTTCTTCATCAAATTAACAATCCGATAGTATTGCTGCGGATTTAAATATCTAAGTGCTGTATCTTCCAGCTCCCACTTAATTTTTGAAATTCCCAGCCTGTGGGCCAGGGGAGCGAAAATTTCAAGTGTCTCATTGGAAATTCTGCGCTGTTTTTCAGCAGGCAAATGTTTAAGAGTCCGCATATTATGAAGGCGGTCTGCGAGCTTGATCAAAATGACACGAATATCCTGTGCCATCGCTACAAACATTTTCCGATGATTTTCAGCCTGCTGCTCTTCCTGGGATTTATATTTAATTTTACCTAGCTTTGTTACTCCATCGACAAGCATTGCCACTTCGGCATTGAAGGCTTCCTTAATATCCTCTAATGAGACTTCGGTATCTTCAACCACATCGTGAAGAAAACCGGCTGCGACCGTAGATGGATCCATCTCCAAATCGGCCAGAATCCCGGCCACTTGAATGGGATGGATAATATAAGGCTCACCGGATTTTCTATATTGTTCACGGTGGGCATGCTTGGCAAACTCGTATGCTTTTTTTACAAGCTCTGCATGCTCATCGTTTAAATATTCTTTTGCCCTGTCGATGACTTGCTCGGCGGTCAGAACTTGATCGTTCGCCATGGAATCACCTTTATCTCACTAAATTTTATGCGAATGCATAATGCTTTTTCTCTTTTTAAAAATTGGCTCTGTTAACATTAACATAGCCCAAAAACTCTATGAACAAATTTTATAATTAATAAAAAATTAATGATTGCTACTATTATCGAAAAAAAAAGTAAAGATGTAAAGGGAAAGACTGTTATTTTTATGGGAATAACAAAAAAATTGTCGTATTTTGTTGGAATTTCTTTTTATTTTTCCATTATTGCCAATGGAAGCCCTTTATAAGGGGATAATTAACGCCCATCAAAAGGTAAATTAAAAAGAGCGCCTGTTTCGTCCGGCGCTCTCCTGAAGTATAAATGGATGGTTTTAATATTGCATTAATGTCAGGATATCGTAGTTATCCAGTTTTTTGCGGCCATCTAAATAAGTTAATTCGATTAGAAATGCAATTCCCGCTACAACTCCGCCAAGCTCTTCGACAAGCTTGATTGTTGCATCAATGGTACCGCCGGTTGCCAGCAGGTCATCAGTGATCAAAACCCTTTGTCCAGGTTTGATTGCATCTTTATGAATAGTTAAAATATCTTTGCCATACTCAAGGCCATAGTTTACCTTGATTGTTTCGCGTGGAAGCTTCCCTTCCTTGCGCACAGGTGCAAATCCTACTCCCAAAGAATAGGCTACCGGGCAGCCAATAATGAAACCGCGCGCTTCTGGTCCAACAACCAGGTCGATTTGCTTTTCACGTGCATATTCAACAATCTGGTCAGTCGCATATTTATAAGCATCGCCATTATCCATTAATGTTGTAATATCTTTAAATTTAATTCCCGGCTTTGGCCAGTCTTCAACAATTGTTACATACTGTTTTAAGTCCATTTTTCTTCCTTTGCCTCCTCAAATTTAACAGCCCCTTGCATAATTTCATCAAACCAGTTTTTGAGCTGCTGAAAGGATGAATAGAGCAAATCGCTCTCAAGGCTATATTGTGCCTGTTTTTGCTGATATGTTCGTGAATCAGCCAAATCACGTTTATTCGATGTATTATTTAAGGAAATAACACCATTGTTTATTTTAACAAAATCCAATTCAAAAAACACTTGTGACATAAAATCTACCGTTTCCCTGCTCCATCCCTTATGCTTGGCAATATCATTGCCATGCCGCTTAATATCAATGTGCCCTTTTTTAGCAAGCAGAGCAAAATACCATTTAAAATGGTCCCTGGTTGGCATCGTACTGAAATAATCGCTGTCTTCTTTATAAAAATGCGCATAAATTCGAGCAGGCTTTTTACCCGAGAATAACTTGGACAACATTTCTATTGAAGGAGGCAAGTCTGCCAAAACAACATTTGCTTCATCCAGCTCTATAGATGCAGCTTCCACTACAGAATTTATTTTGACCATTTTTCGGCCGGCATATGTCCTAAATTTGGAAGTGTTCTCATCATTGAAGAAGATCCATATAGTATTTTGCTCAGGAATGACGCTCTTAAGCCTTTCAAGCCGTTTTATACTGCGTATGTCGAACAGCTGCCAAGAGTGTACTGCCATATCCTGCAAAAAGATTTGCGGCTTTTTGTTATTATTCCATTCATTAATCGATAGCTCGCCAATAACAGACAGCTTGGAATAAGGTGAAATGTGTTCATATAAATGTCCAAGTCCAAATCCAATCCCATCGAGGGAAGAGCCTTCGCTCTCAATTGTGACTTTAATATGATTCTGTTCGGAACCGATTTTTCTCATTCCCGCGATATTTGCATCTTTAATCAAAACCTTCGGTTTTGGGTTTCCCATCCCATATGGAGAAAGCAATTGCATTTCTTCAATTGAGGAAAGAGTGATATCTTTGAGATCAATGATTCCATCTAGGGTTGTGACAGGAATAAAGTCTTCTTCTGTAAGCTGGTCGTTAGCAAGTGTGTTCAGCCGGCTGCGGAGGTCATCAACTGAGTTAAGATCAAGCGTCATCCCGGCAGCCATTGGATGCCCTCCAAAATGGGGAAGGATATCCCGGCATTCAGATAGATTCTTAAACAAATCGAAGCCTTCTATGCTTCTTGCAGATCCCTTTGCCTGCCCTTTTTCATAATCAAAGCTAAGAACGATTGTTGGCCGATAGAACTTTTCTACAAGCTTGGAGGCTACAATCCCGATAACTCCAGCATTCCATCCTTCCTTGCCTATAACAATCACAGAATTATCGCTGATTGGAAATTTGGATTCTACTTCATTAATTGCTTGTGCCGCGATATCATTGACAATAGCTTGTCTTTCTTTATTTAACTGTTCAATTTCCTCGGCAATTGTTTGGGCTTCAAATGGATCATCAGTCAATAGCAGCTCGACTGCAGGGTCTGCGCTATCCAGCCTGCCAACTGCGTTTAGGCGCGGCGCAATTGAAAAGCCTATCGTTTCTTCCGTAATGGCAGGAAGCTCTACACCTGCCACTTTAAATAAGGCATTTAAGCCAATATTTTTAGTGGACTTAAGCTTTCTAATCCCCCGTTTTGCAATCAGCCTGTTCTCTCCTTTAAGTGAAACGAGGTCAGCGATTGTGCCTATGGCGGCGATTTCCAGAAGGTGGGCTGGCATTTCCCCGTATAATGCATGAGCAAGCTTAAATGCTACCCCAACACCTGCCAATTCCCGAAAAGGGTATTTGCTCTCAGGATGTTTCGGATGGATGATTGCCAATGCTTCAGGGAGCACTGGCCCGGGCTCATGATGGTCCGTAATGATTAGGTCCATTCCCAGCTCTTTTGCTGCTCTCGCTTCATTAACTGCTGATATACCGGTATCTACCGTTATAATTAAACCAATGCCTGTCTCAGCGGCATGTGTAAAGGCTGGTATATTAGGCCCATAGCCTTCGGTAAAACGATTCGGTATGTAGAATTGGACATTGGCCCCCAGGTCCTTGAGTGCCATCATCATGACAGAGGTACTTGTAACGCCGTCCGCATCATAATCACCAAATATTAAAATTGGCTCCTGTTTGTCAATCGCTTCTTTTATTCGGGAGACAGCTATTTTCATATCTGTCATTAAAAAAGGATCATGAAATTCCTGGTCTTTATCCAATAAAAAATACCGTGCTGATTCAACGGTATCCATTCCGCGATTTATTAATAACGACGCAACAAGAGGAGCAATATTCAATTCTTTTGCAAGCTGCTGTACTTTTTCTTCCTGTGTTTGCCGAACAATCCATCGCGTTCTTGAATGTAACATACGTTCACCCCTCAGCTTATTAATTATACAAGAGGGGGACTGGTGTTTCAATAATAGAAAACTGGGATATCCCATACATTTTTGGAAAAGGTACTGTTAAAGCTCATTGTTGATAATAGCAACCTATTTAATGGACATAAGCCCGAGCTCCTCAAAAATGCTTACTTAATTCCTTCCTTACCACGAATGCTTAATCAAATGTCCAGATGAGTGCAGCGAGTCAATGAGAGCCCCCACAGGCACAAGACCAGAGGAGGATCCCGAATAGCCTGCAGTTCGCTGTATCCGTTTATATTTTTTCTGATTGGCGGAACCTTTGTATTAGCTTTCAGGAAAGAGCATTAACACCAAAAATCAATCCAGCTCCCAATTAATCTGCCAGCAGAAACTAAAAGGCTTGGGCGAATAGCAGCCCAAGCCTTTCTCCTAATGAATATCCCGGTCTAATTCTTTTTCCGCTTCTTCCTTGCGGCTATCTTCGGAATTGCCATGTTCCGCTTTCAGTTTTTCATTTTCCTTATTAAGCGATTTCACTTTCCTTTGCAAGGAATACATGCGAACAATGCCAACTGATCCCACAATGAGCCCGCCCATCAAAACTGAACTTAAGATGACAAGAATTAATGGCCATTGGCTTTCCCCAAATAAATAATTTACAGTTACATCATCGACATTGATGACTGCAAAAACTGCCACTATTAAAGCAAATAAAAAACCGAATAATAAAGCCCATTGAAATTTCATATTCCTCTCCCCTTACGTTTATCTCTAGGTTATCCCTCTTCACTATACGGGTTAATATGAACAAAGACATTTTGCACATTTTCCAGTTCAAGCAATTTGCGTTTAACCTCTTTGCCAACCCTGTGGCCAGCCTCTACAGTCATACTAGGTTCAACAGACACTTTGATATCAACAATCACATAGTGGCCGTGTTCTCTTGCATGCAATTCATCAATTCTTTTTACATGGTTTACGGATTCTGCAGTTTTGCGCATCTCAAGTGTATCTTCCTCATGAAGAACGTGATCAAGAGTGCTGTGAATGGACTCTTTGCCAAGATGCCATGCCATTTTAATAACCATGAGGGAAACAATTATCCCAGCTACAGGATCTGCATATTCCAGCCAGCCAATGCCCATTTTCCCACCAAGAACAGCACTGCCAATTCCTATTAAGGCTGCGATAGAAGAGTAGACATCCGATCGATGCTCATAGGCATTAACAATTAATGCATCACTATTTAACCTTTTTCCCAATTTGAACTTATACCGAAACATCGCTTCCTTCACAATTATAGAAATTACCACTGCAGCAATGGCAATTGTCTTTGGGGGTTCAATCGGTGAGAAAAATGCTTCAAAAGATGATCTGCCTATCTCTATCCCTACCAGGAACAATAAAACGGCAACAATAATAGCTGCGATCATTTCTGCCTTTCCATGACCATACGGATGGTCCTCGTCAGGCGGCTGCTTTGCGGCCCTCAGTCCCAAATAAACAGCAAAAGAACCTGCGACATCGGAGGCAGAATGGACGGCATCCGCAACCAATGCCTTACTCCCGGAATAAACGCCAATGCCCCATTTGAGCGCAGCAAGAGCAATATTGCCGACAATGCCAATCATTGCGGCAAATTCAGCTTTCTTAAAACGATCATTTTTTTCCAACGCTAAACTTCCTTCCTCCCTGGACTTGTTGTTAGTTTATCCTATTTCGTGAAATCATTAACCTTTTTTTACTAACTAGCAGCCCAAAATACTTTTATTCGTCGGCTTACAAATTCTATATTTCACTTATATAAATCACAAGCAAAAACCCCAGGCATTTAGCCTGAGGTTTTTCAAATGCAAGCCATTAAACCTGCGGTTCGTCACTGACTTTCCGTTTTTCTTTAACTGTTTTGATAACGCCTTTTTTCTTTAATTCTTTCCCTTTCCAAGCAGCCCATAATTGTGCTGCAAGGAAAATGGATGAATACGTACCGGCAATTAAACCGATAAGCAGTGCAAAGGAGAAGTTTCGGATAGACTCACTTCCAAAAATAAGCAATGCTACAACAGCAATTACAACTGTCAATACGGTATTAATGGAACGGCCAAGCGTTTGACGCAGGCTTCGGTTTACAACATCCGCAATATCCTCAAATGTCTTGAGCTTTTTCTTTTTCTGCATATTTTCCCGCATCCGGTCAAAGGTAACGATTGTATCATTGATCGAATAACCGACAACAGTCAATACTGCAGCAATAAATGTTAAATCCACTTCCATCCTTGTAAAACTGAATACAGCGATGATAAAGAATGCATCATGGAGTAAAGCAATAACCGCCGCTATGGCCATGTAAATTTCAAAGCGGATGGTAACGTAGATAATAATGCCAACTGAGGCTATTGCTAACGCAATTAGCGCATTTTTGGCAAGTTCTTTTCCAACAGTCGGAGAAACTGTGCTGACATTCGGTTCGGCATCGAACTCTTCCTTGAAGTGTGACTTCAAGGAAGCAATCTCATCTTTTGTAAGAACCTCTTTTATTCTGGCTACCCCAATTTCATTGTCATTCCCGGAAATAACAATATCATCTGTTTCAAGACCAACTTGAGACAATTGTGTTTGCACTTCTTCTTTAGTCAAAGAATCATTTGAAAGCAATTCTATACGTGTTCCACTTGAAAAGTCAATTCCAAGATTCAAACGAAGAACAGCAAGAATGATTATTCCAGCAGCAATCAAAGCTCCAGAAATGATAAAGAATTTTTTTCGGTGTGCAACAAAGTCGAACTTATCATACTTCGTAGGCAAATCAAGTGTGTCAAAGTTCTCAGCAATATCCTTCATTTCGTCTTTCTTGACGCCAAACCATCCTGGCTTATTATTTAAGAATTTGCTGTTTACCCATAATCCAAGCAATAACCTAGATCCATATACAGCGGTGATAAAGCTTGCCAGAATACTAATGATGAGCATGGTTGCAAATCCCTTTACAGAGCTTGTCCCATAAAGGAATAATACGGTAGCGGCAAGTATGGTAGTAATATTGGCATCAAAGATTGTAGAAAGGGAGTTCTTTCCGCCAGCCTGAAAAGCTGATTTGATCGTCCTTCCCACTTTTATTTCTTCTTTGATTCTCTCGTATGTGATGATATTCGCATCGACTGCCATACCGACACCTAAAATAAGGGCGGCTATGCCGGGAAGTGTTAATACTCCATTCATCCAGTCAAAAACAAGCAGGATTAGATAGATGTAAAATGATAGAGTGATCGTTGCAATAAGCCCTGGAAAACGATATACAGCAATCATATAAAGGAAAATAATCGAAATTCCAATAATGCCTGCAAGAATCGTCTTATCCATTGCCTGTTCCCCAAATTTTGCACCGACTGAAGTGGAATAAACCTCATCAAGCTGTACAGGCAGAGATCCAGCATTCAATAAGTCAGACAGCGTTTGCGCTTCATCAATCGTGAAGTTCCCGACAATGGAGACTGTATCCTGGTTAAATATTTGGCTTACTTGCGGAGCAGATAAATATTTCGGATCTTCCTTTCCAGCTTCAGCCTGGAATGAATCTTCATCCTCCTCAAAGTCAAGCCAAATGACAAGCAAGTTATTTGGCGGTCCCATATTGACAATTTTTTCGGTTACTTCTTTAAACTTGCTTGCACTTTTCAGTTTCAAGGAAACACTAGGTTTGCCATTCTCGTCAAAAGTTTGTTTTGCTCCGCCTTCTGCAAGGTCGGATCCGTCCATCATCTTTTGGTCGTTAACATCCCTGAATGAAAGATTGGCTTCCGTTGAAAGAATTTCGCGGGCCTTATTTTGATCCGTTACACCTGCAAGCTGGACACGGATCCGGCTATCACCTTCAATTTGAATATTCGGTTCACTTACTCCGAGAACATTGATACGTCTATCGAGTGCTTCAGCGGTACTCGCTAAAACTTCTTTATCAATCTTCTGGCCGTCTTCCGCAGGCTTTACTTCATAGAGCACCTCAAACCCGCCCTGTAAATCCAGGCCAAGCTTAATATTTTTTAAGATGTTGTTTGTCGTTGCCCCTGCCAAGCTCCCTATCAATAATACAATAAGAAAGAAAGCAACGATACGGCTGCGCTTTACCATTATGTATAAATCCTCCTTAGCTACTCGCCCGCTACAGGCATATAAAGTGAAACTGTTATCAAAGCAGATTTGCCATGATGTTTTTGTACGAACGGGCTTACACAGACAAACGCATTACAAACTTAATGCAACCCAGGCATTTAAAAAGACTCGCTTCTTTCCAGCCAGGGAATTCTTTCGTCATAATTGTTCTCACTTGCATATGTATGTTTATAGGTACATTGACTGTACAGGCCATTAAACTCCACGTTTAATTATGAAACAGATTGCAAAACCTGTCAATTTGTCTTAGAACATGTTAAAACTTGAAAAATATGGAACAACTAAAATCACTTTAAAAGTTCCCTTCTGTCTTCTTCACTATCAAAAGCAAAGCCAGTCCCTTTATAAGCTTCAATTGTAGCATAATGAATGTATTCACTGACTTTTACAGTCATTATTTCTTCAACAATTTCAAATAGCCTGACATTTTCTTTTGGCTTTTTCCACTTTTTCTTGGTAAGAAATCCCCATAGCTCCTGTTCTGTAACTTTTTCATAGCCAAGCAGTCGAAATTCATCTAATTTACTCTCCAACGCTGGTCTTACTTCCGTGCGAAAATAATCATATTCATGGCCGATCTTCATTTTCAGCCGCCTCCCCGCCAATTTCTATCGCTTGAACTTCATGGAAATTATCCTAGCTTGTCATGCTTTGTCCACTGTCTTGCATATAGTTAATTGTATATGATATCACCCATTTTGAGAAGGCAGGGAGTTGAATGTCCAAATTTCTGAAAGGTACCATGATCCTGCTGGCTGCAGGCCTGGTGACCAGGGTCTTGGGATTTATAAACCGGATTGTCATTGCCCGTTCTATAGGAGAAGAAGGCGTCGGCCTTTATATGATGGCTTTTCCAACCATGATCCTCGTTGTCACCATTACTCAGCTCGGGCTGCCGGTAGCGATATCCAAAAATGTTGCCGAAGCGGAAGCAAGGGGAGACACAGCTAAAATTAAAAAAATATTAGTTGTGTCATTAGCAACTACTATCTCACTTTCGATTATTTTCACTCCTGCTTTAATTCTGCTCGCTCCACTTTTGTCAGAAACACTATTTACCGATAACCGCACACATTTGCCCTTGATGGCCATCGCGCCAATTGTGCCAATTATTGCGATTTCCTCTGTTATAAGGGGGTATTTCCAGGGCAGGCAGAATATGAAGCCCGCTGCATATTCCCAGGTTATTGAACAAATCGTCAGAATCAGCCTGATTGCCATGATGACAAAGGCATTTCTGCCTTATGGGATTGAGTATGCAGCCGCGGGAGCTATGTTAGCGGCTGTGATAGGGGAGCTTGCCTCTCTAATCTATTTGCTGACCACTTTTAAGCTTAAAAAGAAATTTAGAGTGAGAAAACAATTTTTTAAATATGTTCAGTCTGGAAAAGGTACATTTAATGAATTGATGACGGTTGCCCTTCCGACTACTGGAAGCAGAATGATCGGGTCTGTCGCATGGTTTTTTGAGCCGATTGTTGTTTCCTATAGCTTAGCCATTGCTGGTGTGGCGACAGTTGCCGCCACTAAGCAATATGGTGCCCTAACAGGGTTCGCTATGCCGCTTCTCATGCTTCCGTCCTTTATTACTTACTCTCTGTCAACCTCACTTGTACCTGCAATAAGTGAAGCTAACTCCAAAAAAGACATGCATCTCATTGAGTACCGGCTTCAGCAGGCACTTCGTTTTGCTTTTGTTACAGGAGGATTAGCTGTGGTGGTTCTGTATGTCCTTTCTGCTCAATTGATGGAGGTTATGTACGGTTCCCCAAGCGGATCACATTTTATTAAATTGATGGCTCCATTTTTTCTTTTTTATTACTATCAAGGACCACTTCAGGCAACCTTGCAGGCACTTAACCTGGCGAGAGCAGCTATGATTAACAGTTTAATTGGCGCTATCGTGAAAACTGCTGTCATTTTTCTGCTTGCCAGCCAGCCTGCTTTCGGAATAAATGGAGTAGCAATGGGAATCCTGGTTGGAACAGTTCTTGTTACGATGCTTCATTTTGCAACTGTCCTTAAAGCGATATCCTTTACATTTTATGTTAGAGACTATTTAAAGACATTTATAGCCATGGGCTTGTCAGGCAGCTTTGGTTACTGGCTGCTAAGTGACATGCTTCCTCAAACCATGAATACAGCCATTAGAGTTATTCTTATTTCAGCTGCTATCGCGGGAAGTTACTTCGTGCTTTTATTAATTTTTGGTTTAATTAAAAAGAATGAATTGATTCGGATTCCCTTTGTTGGAAAAATACTATCAAAATACGCATTCAGATAATGCAAACACCAGGGCCTGCTCAAAAGTGATCATTGACAATCCTTTTGAGCAGGCCCTTTTAATTGTGCCTATTGTATTATTTCCGTTCATCAATCAAATCTACATAAAACTGGCCATTTTCATAGCTGCAGAATGAAATTTTGGATATCTCTTTATATCCCTGCTTTCTCAGCTCTTGCCTCAGCCAAAAATCACTTTTATTAATTTTTTCGAGATTCGTTTTTTGAATCGTTCCATCGATAATTAACGGGATTGTCATTCCGCCGTCCTTGTTGCCTTCTCTTTCAAACACAGACAGATTGCCTGAAGACTCTAGAATAGCAAATTCAACATCAGAGATTTTGGCAATATCTTTTTCTCTTAGCTGAAGCAGTAAATCATCAAAATTATACCTTTGCTTTCTCATCGCATTTTCGTCTATTTTTCCCTTGTTAATAATGATTGTTGGCTTACCATCCACCACATCGCGAAAAGTCTTGCTTTTAAGAGAAAAAATTGCCAGTACAATTTGCACAATCATTAAGAGGAGCATTGGCAAGACATTTTTTAGGATTTGCGAATCAGGATTTTCAATTGCCACTACTGCGAGCTCCGCTATCATTATATAAACAACTAAATCCAAAATGCTAAGTTCTCCAATCTCTCTTTTGCCCATCAACCTAAATATAAGGAGAATTAGTGCATATAGAAATAGTGTCCTTACAACAATCATTAAATATTCTTCCACTTCCACAGCTCCCCTTTAAATGCATTCTTTATTATTCTTGCGCATCGGCGGAGGATTTATGAATTTTTCTTAATCATTTCCATTCCTTAAACATCTTCATTTTTAGATTCTAATTTTTTATTGCGTGAATATGCTTGTACTAGGGAAAAAGCTGGACAGCCAAGGGGCTTTGAGGCTATTCCGATTTATTCTTCAGAAGGGAGAGGGTCAATATAGAAGAGTCAAAGAACTTTGGAAGTGCCGTTCTCTATGGTATCATTGCCATTTTTGCAATAGCCATTGCCGGCAGTCTTATTTTTTCGCTGTTGCTTCGTTTTACATCACTTCAAGAGTCATCCTTACAGTATATTATTACAGCTGTTTCATTTGTTTCTCTTTTTGCAGGCGGGTTCATTTCCGGTGGAAAAGGAAAGCAAAAAGGCTGGCTGCTTGGAGGCCTGACCGGTCTTATCTATTCGGTGATTATTTTCCTTTTCCAATATTTAGGTCATGATAGTTTGTTTTCAATGGAACAAATGATTTACCATACCTGTTTCATGCTCACTGCCATGATGGGTGGAATTCTGGGTGTAAATCTCAATTCCAAAAGAACCGCTTAGAAAAAAGAAGGTCCGCAGCGGACCTTCTTTCTTTGATATATTAAGATTTAGCTAAAACATCGCCAGTTGATTGCGTCACTTCGCGAATTGCTGCGCGATCGTATGTAAGCCGGCTGCCGTCACCGCACTTGATGACTACTTTGTCTTCGTCGATTGCATCCACAAATCCATGAAGGCCACCGATTGTTACAACCTTATCTCCCTTTTTCAAATCGCTCTGCATTTGCTGAACTGCCTTTTGGCGTTTCTGCTGAGGACGAATTAACAGGAAATAGAATAAGACGAACATTAGCAATAATGGTCCTAGTGTACCTAATAGCTCCATTGTTTTCCCCCCTTTCACTAAGGAGCAATAATCCGGGAAACATAGCATTTGGCTTTTCCCGCTCCTTTTTAGCACTCACTTTCAGCTATTAAAAGTTCTTCGCATTTGGTTTATTAAATCCATACCGTTCGAAAAACTCTTCTCTAAAGTCTCCGAGACGATCTTCTCTGATCGCTTGTCTGACCTGCTCCATTAATTTTAACAGAAAATAAAGATTATGGTAAGTTGTAAGTCTAATTCCAAAAGTTTCATCACAGCGGATTAAGTGCCTGATGTATGCCCTGCTGTAATTTCGGCAGGTATAGCAATCGCAGTTCTCATCTATTGGCCCAAAATCTCTCGCAAACTTCGCATTTTTTACGACTAATCGGCCGTTGCTTGTCATTAATGTTCCATTCCGTGCAATACGGGTAGGAAGAACACAGTCAAACATATCAATGCCTCTGATCGAACCATCAATTAAAGAATCCGGAGAGCCTACTCCCATCAGGTATCTTGGCTTATCGTCAGGGAGAAGCGGTGTTGTGAACTCTAAAACACGGTTCATGACGTCTTTCGGCTCACCTACAGATAAACCCCCTACAGCATATCCAGGGAAATCGAGAGAGGTAAGATCCTTCGCGCTTTGTTTGCGTAGTTCCTCGTATTCTCCTCCCTGCACAATTCCAAACAGACCCTGTTCATTCGGACGCTTGTGAGCTTTTAAACAGCGTTCAGCCCATCGTGAAGTTCTCTCAACCGACTTCTGCATGTATTCAAATGAAGCAGGATATGGCGGGCATTCATCAAAGGCCATCATAATATCAGAGCCAAGTGAATTCTGTATGTCCATCGCTTTTTCCGGAGAAAGAAACAGCTTGTCTCCATTCAAGTGATTGCGGAAATGAACTCCTTCTTCTTCAATCTTGCGGAATTCACTCAGGCTGAATACCTGAAACCCGCCGGAATCAGTCAGAATAGCACGATCCCAATTCATAAATTTATGAAGGCCCCCTGCTTCTTCAACGATCTCCTGCCCCGGGCGCAGCCAAAGGTGATAGGTATTGCTCAAAATAATGCCTGCCCCCATTTCCACTAATTCTTCAGGGGACATCGTTTTTACCGTAGCGAGGGTTCCAACCGGCATAAATACCGGCGTTTCAAAAGACCCATGCGGTGTATGGACACGTCCCAGACGGGCACCAGTTTGCTTGCATGTCTTAATTAATTCATAACGAATTGCAGTCAAGTTGTATGTTCTCCTTCCATGAGATAAGCGCCTTAGTTACAAAATCAGCATCGCATCTCCAAAACTGAAAAAACGGTAGCGCTCCTCTACAGCCTTATTATAGGCATTCAATACATTTTCCCTGCCAGCAAGTGCGCTTACCAGCATGATAAGCGTCGATTTTGGCAAATGGAAATTTGTAATCATGCCGTCAATCGCTTTAAATTCATAGCCGGGGTAAATGAAAATATCGGTCCAGCCGCTGGCTTCCTCAAATCGTCCATTATGTGCAGAGGCGATAGTCTCCAATGTCCTCGTAGAGGTTGTGCCAACACTGATAATTCTTCCTCCCTGCTGGCGCACCTCATTTAACAATCTAGCTGTACCTTCAGTGACCTGATAAAACTCTGCATGCATTTCATGCTCATTTAAGTCTTCTACGCTTACTGGCCTAAAGGTACCAAGGCCAACGTGTAAAGTAATGAAAGCAACATGCACACCCATTTCTTTAATTTCATCAAGCAGCTGTTCAGTAAAATGAAGGCCTGCTGTCGGTGCTGCCGCAGAACCGCGTTCGCGGGCAAAAACTGTCTGGTAACGCTCCCGATCATCTAGCTGTTCCTTAATATACGGAGGTAAAGGCATTTCCCCTAATTGCTCAAGCACTTCATAGAAAATCCCTTCATATTTAAACTCCAAAATCCTGCCGCCATGGTCGGAAGTTCCCGTGCAAACAGCAGTCAAACTGCCATTGCCAAAAGTGATTTCCGTTCCTTCTTTGACCCTTTTGGCTGGCTTGATCAGAGTTTCCCAGGCATCGCCTTCAAGCTGCTTGAGGAGGAGAACCTCTATCTTTGCGCCTGTTCCTGCTTTTTCGCCAAACAGCCTTGCAGGAAGCACCCTTGTGTCGTTTAATACGAGGCAATCTCCTGCCTTTAAATGTTTTTTTAAATCTTTAAAGACACCATGCTGTATATCACCGGTCTTTTTATCAAGAACCATTAGCCTGCTGCTTGTCCGATCGGACAATGGCGTCTGTGCGATTAACTCCTCCGGCAAATGAAAATCAAATAAATCTACCTTCATGTTGTCACCCTATCTGTTTCATACTTTAAACTACCGGAACCTGCCAAGAAAATAAAAGATGGCTGATAAAATAACACTCAGCAATATGGATGTAACGATCGGAAAATAAAAAGTCGTATTTCCTTTCTTTATTACAATATCCCCCGGCAGCTTGCCAATATTAAAGAACTGGCTTAAAAATCCAATTGCAAAAATAATAGCTCCAATAACCATCAGCCATTTCGATATGCCACTCAATCGGCAGGCACCTCCATTTGAAAATGATGGTACACCAGATCTGTTACGACTCTTCCCCTCGGTGTCCGCTGAAGAAAACCAATCTGCAATAAATATGGTTCGTATACATCTTCAATAGTATGTGCTTCTTCCCCAATCGTGGCTGCAATTGTTTCGAGGCCAACAGGGCCTCCGCGGAATTTTTCAATAATCCCTCTTAATAATTTATGGTCAATATGGTCGAGCCCTAAACGGTCAACCTGCAGAAGCTCTAAGGCTTCTTTGGCAAGATGCTCATCCACTGCGCCATCTGCCTTTACTTGAGCAAAATCCCTTACTCTGCGAAGAAGCCTGTTTGCAATTCTCGGCGTGCCTCTTGATCGTCTCGCCACCTCAGTGGCTGCTTTCCCATCTATGCTTGTCTCCAAAACTTCAGCCGTACGCACCACAATATCTGTCAGCTGCTCTTCTGTATAGTATTCAAGCCTGCTGAGAACTCCAAAACGGTCTCTTAACGGAGCAGATAATGACCCCGCCCTTGTCGTAGCGCCAACTAGCGTGAATGGAGGCAACTCAAGCCTTACAGACCTTGCGCTAGGCCCTTTTCCAATAACAATATCCAGGCAAAAGTCCTCCATGGCCGGATAAAGAACTTCTTCAATAGAACGGGGCAGACGATGAATTTCATCAATAAACAGCACGTCACCTGGTTCCAATGCAGTCAGGATTGCCGCCAAATCTCCCGGCCTTTCAATGGCAGGGCCGGCAGTAGTCCTGATATTTACGCCCATTTCATTTGCGATAATGGCTGCAAGTGTGGTTTTTCCTAATCCTGGGGGTCCATAGAGAAGAACATGATCTAAAGTTTCCTCGCGAATCCTGGCAGCCTTAATAAAAATCTCGAGGTTTTCCTTTACTTTATCCTGTCCGATATACTGTTTAAGTGTTTGCGGGCGCAGACTCTGTTCAAACGAAATATCCTGAATATCCGCCTCGCCGGATATGATCCGCTCTTCCATACTTATCTCACCTTCTTCATGTATCAGCATAAGGCAAACGGGCCGGTTCTGTTATTTTTATATGAATAGATCTTAACCAATAAAAAAGATTATTTTAAAAGCTTCTGAAGAGCCTTCTTTATGTACAGATCGGTTGTAAGCTTTTCCTTTTTCAGATCAGGTGTTATTTTTTTCAATTCCTTTTCTGAATACCCCAGTGCTTTTAGTGCCAGCAAGGCTTCTTCAAGATCTGCTGCAGCACCGCTTTGTTCAGGCTGGATTTTATCTGCCGAAAATAAGTTCGGGAAAAAGTCGGGTACAATATCAGGAAGCTTTCCTTTTAGATCGAGGATCATTTGCCTTGCCGTTTTCTTCCCAACTCCAGGGAATTTAACAAGAAATGCTTCGTCTTCATTTTCAATTGCCTGAACTACCTGTTCAGGCTCACCTGAAGCAAGAATTGCAAGGGCACCCTTCGGCCCAATTCCTGTAACATTCAATAGCTTTGTAAACAGCGTTTTTTCTTCCCTTGAATGGAAGCCATACAAAGCCACCACATCTTCTCTAACATAATGATACGTATAAATTCGGACTTCCTGTCCAAACTCTTGAGTATAGCTGAATGGATTGGGTGTTAAGACTTGATAGCCGATCCCATTATTTTCAACTACAACAAATTCCGGTCCAATGTATTCCACTTTGCCTTTAACAAATTCAATCAATACCTTTCGCTCCCCTGATTTAGCTGTACCTCATTGTATCATACAATAATTTGGGCACGAAGAAAAAAGTTGCGATATTTAATAAAATCCGAATATAATCATAGAGATTTCAAACAATTTGACTGGAGGTCATATAATGAAAAGATTATTCGCACTTTTTGTCATTTTCCCACTACTATTTGCTGCAGCAGGCTGTACATCAGGAGAAAAAGAATCAACAGAGACGAAGACTGAAGAAACCGGACTTACAGATGAGGAAAAATCAAAATTCTATAATTCTGTCCGCGTAGCTGAATTAAAAGTAAACGAAGTGTTCCATAAAGAAGTGGCTGCTGATGAAAAAACACCTGTGATTAACGCAAGTTTTTCAGATGAAGAATCCGCTGTTTCCTTCCTTTCCAAATACTATAGTCCAGACTTGGCCAAGGATATTTACACACATTACGCAACAGAAAATAACACGGAGGATGGGCAAATGATAGTGAATGAAGAACCGTACTTCTCTCCTTCCGTGCTTGACACAGAAAAGGAAGATGCAGAAATCGAAGGGGATAAAAACAAAGCAAGTGTAAAGACCGAAAACATTACGTATCAATTAGAATTGCAGGAAAGCAGATATATGGTTACAAGTATTGAAAAATAATATGTTATTATTGCCCGTTACCTCTTCAGGAAAAACGGGCATTTTTATTTTTAGCAAGAGCTGTTTTCCTATCTAAACTAGTAGTTAACAGGCAGTTTTAACAGAGCCCTAGCAAAAGTAAAGACCGGCAAATGCCGGTCTTTACTTTTATTATTTCGCCTCTCCTGCAGAATAATCCTTAAATGTCTCAAGGACCTCTACATAACGATCTTTTGTCATAATGGGAATGCCCTTCTTTAATTCCTCACATTTTGTACTTTCCAGTTTTCCTAAATCAATTTGAAAAAAAGACTGGATAATATTCGTTTTATGCGGCCTGCCATTAAATATGGTTAAAGTCCCGTCTTCTGTCAGCCCGAAATAACCATTCGCCTTTAATAAAGGTGAAATATCATCCATTTGCCGGCGAAACACCATATAGTCTATGTCCATATCAACAAGCTGCCATTGATCATATTTAGTCCAAAAATCCTCCATCGCCCAAATGGTTTCCTCGATTGCTTCCTGGCTTACTTCTCCGTCCAAGTACACTCGTTCCAAAATGACCTTTATTTGAAGCGGCCCTTCGATGGGAGTATCCTTGCTCTCTTTATCCATGGCGTATACAGGTTCACCTTTTTCGTATCCAATGCTGCTTCCACCTGCAATAAATAATATAATAAAAGCAGCGGTAAATACTGCAATGAATAAGCCACATTTGGTTCTCATCATCGATCACCTCGATTAAAAATGTAACTTCCGCTATGCATCCGTTACGATTATCTCTGTTCTTTATTAATAGTGTGACCAATATTTTCTTGTTTATCCTTTTTGAATTGGCTCTGTTAAACTTGCCTGTTGATTTTCGCACCTGATGCTCAGCGAACCGCCGGGAGGTGAGTATCCTCGGTGCAAGGCACCTATGTCCCACTCCGCCCGCTGGACTTTGAATAAGCATCCTCGAATCACCACCGCACGAAGGAAATACGAAGGCATTTCCGAGGATCTCGCACATTAAGATCCAAACAACCAACTTATTTATCCATGGTTTTATTTACAAAATTTAAGGCTCTGTTAAAGTTCATTGTTGTTTTTAGAAGCCCTGTTGATTGGAGTGGAAGGCACGAGACTCCTGCGGGAGCAGCTCACCAAGGGAGACCCCACAGACGCAGAGCGTCGAGGAGGCTCCCGGTAGCCCCGCGGAAAGCGAGTGCCTGCAAAGGAAATCAACAGCCAAATTTAACAGAGCCAATTTAAAAAAAGCACCCTGATCGGATGCTTATGACAAATATTTATATCTTTTTCTACTATAGATAGACTCCGATTTTTATTAAAAGTAACTGGTCAATGATTAAATTGACTTCACCATACCTCCATCAACTAAAAATGAACTTCCAGTAACATAGGAGCTTGCATCTGAAACTAAAAATGTTACAACTTTTGCAAATTCTTCCGGATCACCATATCTTCCAAGCGGGATTTGCTTTTTTGAAGCTTCCTCGATTTCTTCGCGTGATACCCCCTGTTTATCAGCTTTCAATTGATCCAGGAATGCGACCCTGTCTGTAGCTACTCTTCCAGGAGCAACTGTGTTAACAAGAATGTTGTAGGGAGCAAGTTCCTCAGCAAGGCTCTTTGCCAAACCTACTATTCCCAAACGAAAGGTGTTGGATAAAATTAGACCTTGGATTGGCTGTTTAATAGATGAAGATGCAATATTGATAATACGTCCGCCTTCTTTTTTCAAGTCAGGGAGTACTTCTCTGATAATGCGAGTATAGCTTAACAAATTTAATTCAAAGGCTTTCTGCCAAGTATCATCATCAAATGTCTCAAAAGTTCCACCCGGAGGGCCTCCGGCATTATTAATTAAAATATCAATTTTTCCGAATTCTTCTCTTGTTTTCTGGACCAGCACCTTGATTTCCTCAGCATTAGTAATATCAGCTTTATAATAGGCGACTTTACCTTTACCGCATTTTTGCAGTTCATTTCTCACTTCCTGAAGTTTTTCCTCGTTGCGGCTTGTCAACATTACATTAACACCTTCATTAATAAGTTGTACTGCAATAGCTTTTCCAAGCCCCTGGCTTGATGCTACTACTAAGGCTGTTTTACCTTCCAATTTTAAATCCATTCCAAATTCTCCCCCTAGATTATTTTTTTGTTCAGCCCTTCATCATCTTTTCCGGCTGTGCTTTACTAAAGTTTAGGCCTTCATCAATACCGTCTTATCAGGGATCCCTTTGGCAATTATCTTTCCAATTTCTAAGGAAGCAGTAGCTGCTGGTGAAGGCGCATTACAGACATGGGTAGAATTCTTCCCATTAATGATCTGAAAGTCATCTACAAGCGATCCATCTTTTGTAAGTGCCTGAGCCCTTACACCTGCAGGACCTGGAATTAGATCATCTTCTCTTAATTCCGGAAGAAGACGCTGTGCGTTCTCAACAAATTTCTTTTTGCTGAAGGAGCGAATCATTTCATCCATCCCCTCTTTCATGTACTTTCCGGCAAGCTTCCAAAAACCTTGAAATTTTAGAATCTCTGCTGTATCTGTTAGGTGGAAGTCCGTTTTTTTATAGCCCTCTCTTTTAAAACTAAGGACTGCATTGGGTCCAACATCCACCTTTCCGTCTATCATTCTAGTAAAATGAACACCTAAAAAAGGGAAGTCGGGATTAGGGACAGGATAAATTAAATTTTTTACTAGCCCAAGTCTTTCTGGTTTTATTTGGAAGTACTCTCCTCGAAATGGGACAATTTGCATATCAATAATATAACCCGCCATTTTTGCGATTCTGTCACTATGAAGACCTGCACAATTGATCAAATATTTTCCCCTGAAGCTCGATTGATCTGTCTCAATAATGACTTCATCTGCAAGCTCGGATATCGACCTGACTCTTTGATTAAGAAATATTTCTCCATCTTTTTCCTGGATGGATTCCCCAATTTTTTCGCATACTTCTTTATAATTTACAATCCCTGCTTGCGGAACATATATTGCCTCTATACCATTAACATGTGGCTCCCGCTCTCTCAATTCTTCCTGGCTGAATTTCCTTATATCTAGGCCATTATCAAGGCCTCTCTTATAAAGGTTTTCAAGATGTGGCAACTCTTGTTTATCAGCAGCCACTATCACTTTTCCGCAAATGTCATGCTGAATTTCCTTTGACTCGCAAAACCGTCGCATTGTTTCATTTCCGCTTTTAGCCAATTTTGCTTTAAGACTTCCTGGTTTATAGTAAATTCCTGAATGAATTACTCCGCTGTTGTTTCCTGTTTGATGAGAAGCAAGCTTTGCTTCTTTTTCCAGAATGGCAATTTTCGCAGAGGGAAATCGTTCCTGTAAAGCCATACCTGTTGATAAACCAACAATTCCTCCACCAATAATTATATAATCATACATTTTACAGATCTCCTTCTTCATTTACTCTGAGTCAGCCCGCATGCTTCTGCAAGTAATTCTATGATATGAATTACTTTTACCTTCTCTTCCAGCCCTTCCTTTTTAACACCAAGCAAAAGCTGAAGATGACATCCAGGATTACTGGTTACTACCAAGTCCGGATGCAGAGGTGTAATATTCCCCATTTTCCTCTCGAGAATATTACTGGCTTCTTCATAATGAATAATGTTATATATCCCCGCTGATCCACAGCACATATCTTCCTCAGGCATCTTTAGATATGATAATCCAGGAATTTTTTTTAACAGGTTAACCGGTTGGTTTTGAACTTTTTGGACGTTTCTAAGGTGGCAGGATGGCTGATAAACTGCTGACCTGGGAATATTTTTTATGAAGGGCAAATTTAACTGGTCCAATATCCAGCTCACATCCTTAGCTTTTTCAGCAAATTTCTTTGCTCTTGGATACCATTCATCATTCTGCTGAAACAAATGATGATATTCGACCATCATAGCACCACACCCGCCGATACTGTTTACAACAAAATCAGCATTATACTTTTCAAAAGCGTCAATGTTTGCTTTAGCTAATTCTCTGGTTTGATCTGTTTCTCCGCTATGCTGATGCAGAGCACCGCAGCATCCCTGCTCTTCAATGAGGATAACCTCACAACCTGCCTTCTGTAAAAGAAGCATGCTTAAATCATTAATTCTTCCAAAGAAAGCATCCATTATACAGCCTGTAAAGAATGCAACCCTCATAACAGGGGACCCATCTGGTTTAAGTAGCGTATATTTTCTGCCCATCTCTTTGGACTTTTCAACTTTAGGTATGATAAGCTCCATTTCTCTCATTGATTTAGGCAAGAGTTTGGATAGGCCGCTTTTACGGAAAACCTGATCAATCTTTGCCTTTTGATACCACTGCATTCCACTTCCAATTACATTCATAGCCTTTTTATTGCTAATACCGCGTTTGAATACCATGTTTCGGATCGCCTTTTCTTTAATCGTCATGGAGTCCCTGGAGTTTTCAGTAATAGCCACTTTCGCTGATTCGAAAATTTTCCCATATTGGACGTTTGTCGGGCAGGCTGTTTCACATGCACGGCATCCGAGACAAAGATCCAAAGAGCGTTCCATTTCTTCAATTGAAATCTTGCCTTCTGCTGCCATCTTAACAAGATGAACCCTTCCTCTTGGAGAGTGGCTTTCTTTTTCCATAGTCATGTAGGTTGGACAGGATGGCAGGCAATATCCGCATTGAACACAGTCGAATGTTTCTTCATATGCCAATAGATCTTTTAATCCAGCATTAACTGTCATGATGGAGCACCAGCCTTTGTCCCTGCTTAGGAAATATTTTGCCAGGGTTTAAAATGTTATTGGGGTCCCATGCGGTCTTGATCCTTTTCATCATGTCCAGGCCGGTTGAACCCAATTCCATTTCCATGAATGGAGCCTTCATTACCCCTATGCCGTGCTCACCTGATAAAGTGCCGCCTAGCTCAATTGCAGCAGTAAATATCTCTTCTACTGCTTTTTCAACCCGTTGCATTTCTTCTTTATCCCGCTGGTCCGCAATGATATTAGGATGTAGATTTCCATCTCCAGCATGTCCAAATACAACGAGATGAATATTGTATTTTTCTTTTATTGCTTTTAACCTCTTAAACATCTCAGGAATTTTGCTTCTTGGAACTGTTGCATCCTCAGAAATTTTGGTTGGCTTAATCCGAACAATTGCGGGAGATACAAGTTTTCGAGCCTTCCATAGCTCTGCTTCTTCTTCTTTCGTTGCGGCGGCATATATGTTCCTTGCCCCTGATTCCATACATTTCTCTTCTACCTTATTCAATTCAGCAGCTAAAGCATCTGGATGTCCATCTACTTCTATTAAGAGCATTGCTTCAACATCAATTGGAAGGCCTAGAGGTTCATACTCCTCCACAGCAATAATAGATTGCTGATCCATTAGTTCCATTTTCGAAGGTAAAATACCTGATCTCAATATTTTTGAAATGGCCCGGCCAGAATCTACAATATCATCAAAGACAGCCATTAAAGTTCTAGTTGCAAGCGGTTTGGGTATAAGCCTTAATGTTGCTTCGGTGATGATGCCAAGTGTTCCTTCAGACCCAACAATAAGTTTTGTTAAATCAAAACCTGTAACATTCTTTACTGTTCTCCCTCCGGTTCTGATTATTTCACCCTCAGGTGTAACCACTTCCAGTCCAATCACATAATCTTTTGTGACGCCATACTTAAGCCCTCGCGGTCCTCCAGAATTTTCAGCCAAATTTCCGCCTATTGTAGAAACGTGAGAACTGCTTGGATCTGGCGGATACATTAATCCATATTGTTCTGCAGCCTTGTTAATATCCGATGTAATAACCCCTGGCGATACTATGGCAATTAAATCATCAGGATCTACTTCTAAGGTCTGGGTCCATTTTGAAAAATCTAATACAATCCCGCCTTCCACTGCTAAAGGACCCCCACTTAAGCTTGTTCCTCTGCCGCGGGGATAAATAGGAATTTTATATTCATTGGCTAGCTTAACTATTTCAGCCACCTCTAAAGTGGAAACAGGCTGCAGGACCAGTTCGGGAACATATACCCCAAAAGATGCATCATAAGAATAACCATGCCGGTCAGTAATATCGGTTAATATTCTCCTTTTATCCGTTATAATTCCCTCAATTCTGTTCAAAGCCAGATCAGTAATCATTTGATACCCTCATTTCTGAAAAAGCATTATTTATGGCGGACTGAGATAGCCTTCAAGTGATTCCACATCGCTCTCTTAGCATCTTCAGCTCTGCCTTCCATGATTGCCTCATATATCTCCCTATGTTCCTTGATAACTTCCTCGTTCATTTGTGCAGATTTAATGGTTTCTTCTCTATGGATAAGGAGTGACGATTTTATTGATTGAGAAACAACATTCATTACTTCTAACAACATACTGTTATTGGAGGCCTTTGAAATGGCCAAATGGAATTCATAATCTTCTTCAACCGCGTTTTTATTAAATTGCAGCGCACTTATCAGATCATTATACGCCCTCGATAATAGTTCTCTTTGTTCAGGATTGATTCTTTTGGCAGCATAATATGCTGCATCTCCTTCAATCGCCTGTCGCAGCTCAATTAAATCATTAAGAAGAGGTTTTTGTTCTTGTATAACCAATTGAATCTGTGAAATGATCCACTCCTTTGATTGTGAGATAAGAAAAACCCCAACTCCTTGATGAATGGTCACAATCCCCTTTGCTTCTAACACCGAGAATGCTTCCTTAATCGTTGTCCTTGAAACAGACAGCCATTCGGCTAATTTTCTTTCTGATGGCAATTGGCTGCCTGGTTCAATTTCTCCTTCCTCAATTAAAGATTGAATCCTTTCAATAACCTCTTGATAGAGTCTTTTTCTTTTCTTAATAGGTTTTAAATTCATTTTGTAACCTCCCGGTAGAGGACTGCTGGCTGGTCCAGTAATGATAAAAATATACTTATCCAATAATAGCAGCAGCTTATATGCTGCTATTATTGGATAAGTTTTTCACTCTTTCATCCCCGAGTTTTATCCTGGCATTGGTAAGGTGTACCTTCATAAAATGGGCAGCTTCCTTTGGCTGGCGGTTTTTGATTGCCTCAAAAATATTTAAGTGTTCCTTATAAACCTGTTCACGTTTCCGCTGAAGGCCGAGGTTCTTTTTCAAGGAAAATACCAGTGCCTTTTGGTATAATTCGGACAAATTTTCGATACTTTGCAAAAGAAATTGATTCTTAGATGCCTTTACAATTTCACGATGAAACTGATAATCTGCTTCATGGCCGATTTTGCTGTCATTCTCAACAGTTTCCTTAAACTTGCGCAAAGCCGCTTCTATGCTTAATAAATCTTCCCCTTGATGTCTGGAGGCAGCTAAATAAGCTGCCTCCGTTTCAAGAATGGACCGCATTTCTAAAAGCTCGAAAACTTGATCTGTATGAACCATATCGAACGTAACTGACTCAAGCATGTTTGCAAGTTGGATCTCTCTGACCCAGCTTCCCCCGCCTTGGCGGGATTCTACAACACCACTTGCCGCTAATACACTTAATGCCTCTCTTATAGGTGCTCTGCTGACACCAAATAATTTTGCAAGTTCATTCTCAGAGGGAAGCTTTGTGTTTGGCGGAAATTTTTCATCTTTAATCATCTGTTTAATTTGCTCGAGTACTTGCCCAGAAACCTTTTTCCTTTCAATAGGTATCACCATCTTATCGATCTCCTTAAGCCTTTATTGTTGCATTTATTGGAGGATTACTTTTTTTAGCCCGAACAATATGAACTAATAAAGCGATCGCAACTAAGGATATTCCTATTACATCAGTTAATAAGCCTGGTTTAATGAGTGTAATTGAGCCAGCAATGAAAACGATTCTCTCAATCATATTTAATTTAATAGAATAGAAGTTATTAATCGCAATGGCTAATGCAAAAATGCCAAGAAGGCCGGTTGTAAATGCCAGAATAACGCCTGTAATTGAAACAGCCTCCCCAGATGCCGTCTGCATAACGAAGATTGGGTTATATGCGATCATAAATGGAATAATGAATCCCGGTAAAGTTAGCTTTACCGCACTCCACGATGTTTTCATTGCATCCGCTCCTGCAATTCCAGCCGCAGTGTATGAAGCTAGGGCTACAGGAGGTGTTACATTAGATAACGCCCCAAACCAAAATACAAAGAAGTGGGCAGCCACTGGATGAACTCCAGCTTCTACAAGAGCAGGAGCTGCTGTAACGGCAACAACAATATAAAGGGCCGTTGACGGAAGTCCCATACTCAATACTATACATGTCACCATCACGAGAAGTAAGATGATCCAAAGAACCCCGCCAGATAGCGCAATAATATTGTAGGCAATGGTTGAACCAAGGCCAGTCATTGTGACAACGGCAATAATGATCCCAATCGATGAACATGCTATCCCAACTTGAATACTGCCTTTACCGCCTTCTTCTAAGGCCTGCAATATTTTTTTAATATTAATTCGGTTCGTGCGGTCCCTTGTAAGCCAGCTTGCAACCATTGCTGATACTATTCCTGCGAAACCAGCAAAAAGCGGAGTTTTGCCAACAAGTAATGTGCCAATAACAATGATAATTGGAAGCAATAATGCTCCTCGTTCCTTTAAAACTTCTTTAACCAAAGGAATCGATTCTTTGCTCATTCCTTTTAATCCTTGTTTTTTTGCTTCTAAATCTATTGCGATAACCAAAGCAGCGTAATACAAAATACTTGGTATAATTGCTGCTAAAATGATTACAGTATAAGAAACCCCCAGGAAACCGGCCATAATGAATGCCGCTGCCCCCATAATTGGCGGCATTACCATCCCACCAGTTGATGCTGCAGCTTCTACTGCGGCTGCAAACCTCGGCTTCAAACCGATGCCTTTCATCAATGGAATTGTAAAACTTCCTGTTGTAGCAACATTTGCAACTGCACTCCCATTTAATGAACCTGTTAATGCACTGGAAATAACAGCAACCTGGGCAGGGCCTCCGCGCCGCTTTCCGGCAATCGCAAGAGCAAGGTCATTAAATAATTGTGAAGCGCCGCTTACTGATAAAAATGCTCCAAAAAGAATAAATAAGACAATATACGTTGAGGCAATGGAAAGAGTCATACCGAAGATTCCTTCAGTTGTCATATACATTCGGTACAACAGGCGTTCCATGGAAAAGCCCGCATGTGCAAACATCCCTGGAAAATATGGCCCGAAAAGCGCATACACAACTGCAACAGCAGCCAGTAAGGGGATGAATATTCCAATTGTTCTGCGTGCAGCTTCCAGCAGCACTACAATAGCAATGATTGCAAAAACGTAATCGGAAGTTATAGCTTGTGAGCCCCGTTCAACATGTATGGTTGTGTAATTCAGCAAGATATATACAGTTCCGGCAAGTCCTAGCAGAATCAAAATAGAATCGAATATTGTTGCTTTTCTTACAGGCGATCGTTTTGTGGCTGGATAAAGCAGAAATGACAAAATAAGCAGGAACGACAGAAAGATGATATTACGGTAAATTTCCTGAGTATTCGTGAAGCCATTAACATAAATAGAGTATACGGACATGATAATGCCAGTATAAATTGCTATTTTTGCTCCTATACCGGTCAATTTCCTTACACCAGCTCCCGCCTCCTTATCAGCTGGGACAGCAGTATTAGTATTTTGATTCTTCTTTTTAAAAGGGTTCATTACTCCCCCTCCTTTTCAACAAATAATAGATTTCCTCAGTTGTGCTGCGAGTCTTGTAAAATAGGAGATGGGGTTAATCCATCTCCTTTAACAATTACACTCAATTAAAAATCTGATATTTACTTTGCTTCAGGAGGAACAAGATTTTCAGGAATCTCTAATCCTTCTTCCTTGAAGTATTTATAAGCTCCGATATGAAGCGGGGCCGGGAGTCCATCTAAGGCGTTATCAAGTTTCATGTTTTTTGCAGAGTTATGCACTTTATACATTTCGTCAAGGTTTTCATATAGTGTTTTTGTTAATGTATAAACCGTTTCCTCGTCTAATTCATTCGAAACAGCAAGGAAGTTAGGCTGGGCGATTGTATTAATTACTTTATCCACTTTTGGATATGTGCCCGCAGGAATTTCAAAGCGATACCAAGTATTATAAATGCTATTGATGGCATCCAGCTGTTCATCAGTTACATCTAAAACTGATGCTTTAACACCACTTGCATACATATCTGTAATTGCTGCTACAGGAACACCTGCCGGAAGAGATCCTCCATCCAGACGTCCATCACGCATAGCAGAAATTGTATCATCATAACCAAGATATTCTGGTTTAATATTTTCTTTTGTTAAACCGAGTGCTTCCATCATAACGAGAGTGGATTGTTCAGTTCCACTTGCTTGAGGTCCAACTGAAAAGCTGTTTCCTTCTATATCAGCAATCGTTCCTGATTTGATCTGGTTATCCATAAGAACAAAATGTTCAACATTTGGCCACAGCATGGAAATAGTTCTCAATTCTTTATAAGGCTTACCGTCAAAATTACCTCTTCCCTCATAGGCCTGTGCTCCTATTAACCCCTGTAATATAGCTAATTGCGCTTCTCCTTTAGCAAGCAAGTCAATATTTTCTACAGATCCAGCAGAGGATTGTCCAGTGGCTTTGATGCCTTGATCTTTTAATTTATCAGACCAAAGATTCCCCATTCCTACTCCAATTGGATAATAAGTTCCTCCAGTTGATGCGGTAGCAATTGTTAAGAACTGATTTGATTTTTTACCTGAACCAGCCTCTGTTGATCCACATGCAGAAGCTATAATAGTTACGATTGCTAATAATAAAAATAATAGGTTACGTTGTTTTTTCATTGTCTTTCCCCCTCTTTCTTTGTAAGCGCTTCATGAAACTTGTAAGACAAGTATACAACATGCTTTTAAAAACTTTCAACAATTTTTCGATTATTTTATATATTAGAATTTTATTCCAGAAATATATTAAATAAAAAAAGCGATGTTCTTTACACCGCATTCATTGATATCACTAGTTTTAGGAGCCTAAATAAAAAACCTTAACTGATGAAGTTTTCCTTAAATAATGATGTTCCCTCGTTACCTTCTCAGAGAAATATTTTAATCATTGGCTCTGTTTAGAGTGTCAATTGATTTCCAATCAGAAGCCCGCTTTCGATAGCGGTCAACGACCTCGAAGCTGACGCGCCTGCTCGTTTCTCAGGCTGAAGTCTCCCAACTTCCTTAACCAACAGTTTGCCATTATCACCAGTACGTTATAATAATAAAAATCCTTTCTGCTTTAAATAAAGAAGGAGCAAAGCACTGACAGCTTTGCTCCTTTTGCTATATCTTACTTTACCTTTCTCTACGGAACAGACTCTTTAAGTCCCAGTCAATTTGTTCTCTTGGCCCACCGTCGCGCAGGTTGTTATCAATGTTTCTAAGGCGGCTGAAAGTTCCTTCGTCCGTTACAACCTTAGTCGACCTTCCTCGAAGATACGGCTGTACCGCTTCATGAATGGCTGCCTTTGTTTCTTCTTCCTTGCTATAATCCGTCAAGTCAACAGCAATCAAAACATTGCTGCCATAGGTAACTGAGCGAACATCCTCAACATTCGGAACAGATGCTGTTACATCGCCAATTTTTTCAGCAAGTTCACCTTCGTATGCTTGATAGTAAGAACTCTTGGCTTGGCGTGTATTATCATCCAGATGTCCGTGGTAATTCGCATCACTATGGCTGAAACGGTTATCTTTTTGGAAGAAGTTCTGGTCCCTCTCTGCTAAGGGTACTGTTGGATTACCGGTATTGTTATTTCCATCCCTTACTTGAAGAGCATTTCTATTGTTGTTTCTGTTATTTCTGTTGTTTCCGTTATTTCTTCCTTCCCCGCCAAACGTATGATCCATCATTTCAGTCAGTGGGCCATCATTATCCGTTCCATCTTCAACCCTGACGTTTCCTCCACGGCCTCCATGGTTTTCATTCGAATAATAGCCCATCGGCTGTACCTGCTCGTTGTTTCGATCCTGAACAGCAGTATCATCATTAGTCCCGCAGCCAGTTAACCCCATTGACATTAAAGCAGCCAGCGGTACTGCAATTAGTTTCTTGTGCAAGCGAAAAACCCCCTCGCTAATATTACAAGCTTTGAGCATATATGCTCCTTCTTAGCTTGTGAGCGAAGGGAGTCTTTCATCCTGTCATTTACGTCCAATTTTACAAAGAGAAATTGCTTCTTAATCCTCTGCCGCTTTTTTTAAGGCTCGAATAAACCGCTGCCTTTCAGCAAATTGTCCTACGGTCAAATCCAGAACAGGGCATATTTTGACGGGGTCCAGGTAGGACCTATCTCGTATGACTCTATTCCACTCCCTAAAAATATCAGTGGGAAAGGCAAGAGCATAGAGAAATCCTGTTTCTTCCATATATTTTTTTATGATTGGAAACCTTAATAAATCCTCAAAAGACCACTTCATAAAGGGCAGAATCCGGTTCGCATACTGAAGGTAATCAGAATGCGGAGTGCCTTTTGCAATCAAATCAAAATCCAGCAAATATATGGTTTTGTTCTTAGCCCTGAGAAAATTGTGGTGTGCAACATCACCATGGAGAATAACTTGCTTTCCTGACTTGAACAGCCATGCTTCCTCTTCAATCCCTTTTAGCGACCAATCTGCCCACGATAATAATTCATTAATAATTTCCTTCTGGACAAAATATCTTATAACAGGAAGATTATTAAGAAAAAGCGAGGCCCTTTCCCTCCATTTATCCGCCTGTCTGAATGTTGGCAGAACCGTTTGATAACGGGGAACCAACTTTTCGGAGGTGTCATGAAAAGTTTGCAGCAAATCAAGCCCCTCTAATCGGTCTCTTTTCAAATGATAAGAAAAAGAGTCTTCCGATGGCTGTATATATTCAAGACACCCGTAATACGTTCGATCAAAAAAAAGAGGCGGCTCTTTTGCAAATTCATAAAATGCATAAGTTCTTGCAAAACCTTCTTTTATTAGGGATGCTGTAAAGGCTTCCTGGAGTTTTAAACGGTGATAAGAGGAAAATCCTTTTAAGATAAATACTCGTTCCTTTGTTCTAATTAGGTAAACTTGTTTTCTAATTGGTTTAATTTCATTAATTTTAAAGGGAAACTGTTCTTGCAAATAGGAGAGGAGACGATTTATTAATAAATCGTCTCCCCCGTTTTTAACCGTCGTATTCACTGCTTTCATCGAAATTTCTCGGCATTCCAAATGCCTGCCCACCCATTGGGCCATAACCCGGACCTGCTCCGAACCCTGGACCCGCTCCAAATCCTGGGCCTGCT